>JALHTP010000083.1 GCA_022865725.1 Methyloceanibacter sp.
CACCATCGGCGCGCTCGACACCAATGCGGGCGAGAGCACGATGCTGTTCGATCAGTTGAAGGAAGGTCTGGCCGGGCCGCTCAAAGGCATGGGCACCGCCTTCTCCTGCTCGATGTTCGGCCTCGCCGGCTCGCTGATCCTGGGCTTCCTCGATCTTCAGGCGGGCCACGCGCAGGGGCGTTTCTATAACGAGCTCGAGGATTGGCTCTCCGGCATCACCGAGCTGCAATTGGCCGACGCACCGGCCGCGGCGGCGGGCGTCGCGCCGCAGGTCCGCTTCGCCCTTCTCGACATGCAGCGCTCGCTCTCCGACCTCAACGACAAGGTCGAGCTCAAGATGCTCAACGACAATACCGGCGACGCGGTCAAGGATCTCGCCGCCGGAGTTGACAAGCTGATCCGGCAGATGCGCGCCGAGCAGAAGGTGGTGCGCGAATGGGCCGACGAGCAGGCCCAGCAGCAGCATGAGCTCGCCGCCGTGCTCCGCCAGATCACCGACAAGGCGAAGCTGCCGGCGCGCGAGGAGCGTAAATAGACATGTCGATGGCGCGCGCCCGCCGCGGACGCTACCAGGCCAATTATTGGCCGGGCTTCGTCGACATGCTCTCCACCCTGCTGCTGGTGGTGACCTTCCTCATGTCGCTGTTCATGCTCGCCAACTTCGTCGTCACGCAGGCGGCGAGCGGCAAGGACACCATGCTGTCGCGGCTGAACCGGCAGCTGGCCGAGCTGACCGAGCTGCTCGCGCTGGAGCGCTCGCAGAAGGCATCGGTCGAGGACAATCTTTCCGCGCTCCAGGCGACCTTGGGCGACAAGGACAAGGAGAACGACCGCCTGACCGGGCTGCTCGGTGCGGCAAGCGGCCTGAACCAAGGCGCCGAGGATCGGGCCAAGGCGCTCGGCGCCTCGCTCGACGAGCAGAAGAAGATCACCAACGACGCCCTTGCCAAGGTCGAGATGCTGAACCAGCAGCTCGCGGCGCTCCGGCTTCAGCTTGCCTCGATCGAGGAGGCGCTCAATGCCTCCGAGGCCAAGGACAAAGAGAGCCAGGCCAAGATCGCCGATCTCGGTCAGCGGCTGAACGTGGCGCTTGCCAAGAAGGTGCAGGAGCTGTCCCGCTACCGCTCCGACTTCTTCGGCAAGCTGAAGGAAGCGCTCGGCGGCCGGCCCGACTTCCAGATCGTCGGCGACCGCTTCGTCTTCCCCTCCGACGTGCTGTTCGATTCGGGCTCGGCCGAATTGAAGCCGGACGCAGGCGGGCAGATCGACAAGCTCGCCGAGGCGCTGAAGACGCTTGAGACCACGATCCCGCCCGACATCGCCTGGGTGATGCGGGTCGACGGCCATACCGACATCAAGCCGATCGCCACGGCGGAATTTCCCTCGAACTGGGAGCTGTCCAGCGCCCGCGCGATCTCGGTGGTCCGCTATCTGATGCAGCAGGGCGTGCCGGCCAACCGGCTCGTCGCCGCGGGTTTCGGCGAGTTCCAGCCGATCGACTCAGGCGATAGCGACGAGGCCCTGAGCAAGAACCGCCGCATCGAGCTGAAGCTCACCGAGCGCTAATCGGCATTGCAGTCACAAATATGAAAGCTGTCATGGCCGGGCTTGTCCCGGCCATCCACGTCTTTAATCCTGGAACAGAAATTCGTGGATGCCCGGCACAAGGCCGGGCATGACGACCTGATTTGGATGGGTCCTACTCGGGAGGCTATTCGGGTTCTTTGGCTTTGGCGGCCTGTTGGCTCGCCATGTTCACCACCTGCACGCGGCGGTTCTTGCCCGAGAGCGGATCGTCCTTGGCCTTGAGCTGCTCCTCGCCGAAGCCGATGGCCACGAGCTGCTTCGGATCGATGTGGAAATTCTCCACCAAAAAGGCCTGCACCGACTTCGCCCTTTGATCGGAAAGGCTGAGATTATAAGCGTCGGAGCCCTTGGCGTCGGTGTGGCCAGCGACGAGGAACACCGAGCCTTTCAGCTTCGCATCGCCGAGCGCCGCCCCAAGCTGCTTCAGGATCGGCAGCGCCCCGGGCGTGATCTCGGCGGAATCGAACTCGAAGAACACTTCGAGGTCGATCGCCGGCAAATCGTTGTCGTGCACGACGTAGGCGATCTCGTTCCTCTCCTCGACGGTGATTTGCCGCGTCTTCTCCTTTTGCAGGCGGTTCACCAGGTCGCTCTGCCTCGACTCCTTCTCGGCCTGCGCCGGGTCGAAGCCACGGAACTTCACCTTGGGCTTGAGCGCGTCGACGATTTGGCTGGATGAGGGATCCTGGGCGGCGGCCGGCGCGATGAGCGCGGCGCCGCTCACGAGGAACGCGGCGGCGAAGACGGCAATGTGACGGGCTGCTTGCGGCTTCATGGCCTGGTCTCCTTCGCTTTCGCGCATGCCTCAAGTCTCGCGCGGAACCTTATCCGGCTCAAGCTGAACCGTGCCTGAACAACAGGCATTTCGTCATGCCCGGACTTGATCCGGGCATCCATGCCGTTACGCCTCAACGTGCTGAACTGCTGATGGAATGGATTGCCGGGTCAAGCCCGGCAATGACAGAGTGCGCTATTCGGCCGCGTCGGGAGCGAATTGCAGCTCGGCCAGGCGCGCATAGATGCCGCCCCGGCCGATCAGGCTTTGATGCGTCCCCTCTTCGACCAGGCGTCCATGATCGAGCACCAGGATGCGGTCGGCGCGGATGACCGTGGCAAGCCGGTGCGCGATCACGAGCGTGGTGCGGCCTTCCATGATCTTGTCGAGCGCCTTCTGCACCAGCGTCTCGCTCTCCGCATCGAGCGCGCTCGTCGCCTCGTCCAGCAGCAAAATGGGCGCGTTGCGTAACACCGCGCGCGCGATCGCGATCCTTTGGCGCTGCCCGGCCGAGAGCGTCACGCCGCCTTCTCCCAGCATGGTGTCGTAGCCTTGCGGGAGCGCCATGATGAAGTCGTGGGCGAAAGCGGCCTTGGCGGCGGATTCGATCTCGCTCTTGCTGGCCTCCATCTTGCCGTAAGAGATATTGGCGGCGACCGTGTCGGCGAACAGCGCCGTCTCTTGCGGCACGAGCGCGAAGCGGGCGCGCAGCTCGGCGAGCGCGGCCTCGTTCACGGAGATGCCGTCCACCTCGACCTTGCCTTGGCTGGGATCGTAGAAACGGAGCAGAAGCGCGAAGATCGTGGTCTTGCCCGCGCCCGACGGCCCGACCAGCGCCACCCGCTCTCCCGGCGCCACATGCAGGCTCACATGATCGAGCGCGCTCGTCTCGGGCCGCAAGGGGTAGGAGAAGGACACGTCGCGAAAGGCGATCTCGCCGCGCGGCGGCTCGGGCAGAGCCTTGGGGTGGAGCGGCGATCTGATCGTCGACTGGATCTGAAGCAACTCGCCTAAACGCTCGGCCGCTCCCGCCGCCTGGTTCACCTCGCCCCAGACCTCGCTCAGCTCGCCGAGCGCGGCCGCGGCAAGCAGCGCGTAGAGAACGAACTGGGAGAGCCTGCCTCCGGTCATGGTCCCGGACAGCACGTCCTGGGCGCCATACCAGAGCACGCCGACGACGCTCGCAAAGGTGAGGAAGATGGCGATCGCGGTCAGCCCCGCGCGCGCCTTGGCCCGCGCATTCGCCGCCAGGAAGGAGCGATCGACCGCCTGGCTGAAGCGCCTCGATGCGGCCTCCTCATGGGTGAAGGCTTGCAGCACCCTCACCTGGGCGAGGCTCTCGCTCGCATAGGCGGAAGCCTGGGCCAGCGTATCCTGCGCCTCGCGCGAGAGCGCCCGCACCGAGCGGCCGTAAGCGATGAGCGGCAGCATGATGACCGGAATGGCGATCACCACGGCCAGGGACAATTTGGGGCTCGTCACCACCATCATGATGGTGGCGCCGGCCAGCAGCAGGATGTTGCGCAGCGCCTGCGAGATCACCGTGCTCGCTGCCGCCTTGACCTGCGTCGTGTCGGCGGTCAGCCGCGACATCACCTCGCCCGAATGCGACACCTCATAAAAAGCGGGGCTCAGGCCGGTCAGATGCTTGAACACGTCGCTGCGGATGTCGGCGACCACCCGCTCGCCGAGCCAATTCACCGTGTAGAAGCGCGCGGCGCTCGCCAGCGCGAGGATGAGCCCGATGCCGGCCAGCGTCAGGAAATATTTGTCGATGAGGTCCGGGTCGATGCCGGAGAAGCCGAGATCGATCATGCGCCGGACGGCGAGC
>JALHTP010000084.1 GCA_022865725.1 Methyloceanibacter sp.
GAAAAACCTCGCGCATGAAGCGCGGCAACAGGCGGTCCCACGACGCGTTGTCGGCGCCCACTTATGTCGAGGACAAGGATTCAGGCGAGCTTCGCCGGCCGCATCACATCGATCTCAAATCGGGCCGTTATCGCGGCCGCCAGGTGCTTGCCGTCAAAGAAGAGGCTTAAGCCTAAAGCGCCATCGCCTGAGATTGAATCGCGATAGCGCTTTAGAGTCTTGTTTGAGCATGATCTTATCGGAAAACCGGTTCCCACTTTTCCGGATCATGCTCTAAAGACCGAACGGCCCGCTGGGGACGGAGGTTTCGCGAGTGTCGATGGAACCTGAGCCCGAAGGCAAGGCTGTGCACAGGCGCGCACGGCGGAGCTGGATCTCCGCGCTGCCTCTGCTCGTCATCCCACTGCTCGCTTATGTCGGCTTTGCCGGTGCCGGCGCCGATTTCGCCACGTCCCGCTTCGATGTCAATCTGCCCTCGGGTGGCGTTTGGCATATCGCGCTCGGCGACATCCTGCTGGTGGTCGGGCTCGGCCTTCTCTTCTTCGAGATCCTGAAGGCGACGCGCACCGGCGGCGCTTCGATCATCGACCATGCCTTGTCGATGATCGTGTTCGTCGCCTGCCTGATCCTGTTCCTGATCTGGGACCGCGCCGCGACCTCGACCTTCTTTTTGCTGATGCTGATGGCGATGACTGACGTGATCGCGGGCTTCTCGGTCACCATCAATGCGGCGCGCCGCGATTACGGCACGAGCAGCCCCGCTTAGTCCTCGCTTTCGAGTTTTCCGCAACGCTTTATCAACCAAGCCGGACGAAAGGCGTCTTCAGGCACAGCCCTTGGCGTGCCTCGCGTGCCATCTCGTCCTAGAGCATGTGTCTTGGTTTTCGCCTTTCTTAAATCTTGTTGCGTAGGGTTCGCCCCAATAAGCGAGGCGCCAAAAGGCGCCCCATACAAGATGATGATGGGGGCGGTCAGTGAGTGTATCCTCGAAGGAGCTTGCCCAAATGGGTCCCGAGCGTCCGGCGCGTCCGCAAGGCGCGGGAAGCGTGCTCGGCTTTGGCGAGCGCGACGACGACGCCGATAGCGGCGCCGGCTCAAGTCCGGACGACGTTCCGCTCGAGCTCGAAGCGATCCTGACGACGATCCGCGAGACCGCTTACCGCTGGGACTTTGCCAGTGACCGGATCGAGTGGGCAGCCAACGCGGAAGCCGTGCTCGGCGTCGCCGATATGGGCACGATCGGCAAAGGCCGCGTCTTCGCGCTCCTGGTCGATCCGGAGCATGCCGGCGCCCGCTATGACGGGATCACCGGCGGTCCCCATGCCGCGCCCGAGACAGAGTTGCGCTATTGCCTCCGCTATCGCTTCCTCCCCGAGGGACGCCGCGGCCGCGCCGCGGTGTGGGTCGAGGACACCGGCATCTGCTCGATCGACGCCCAGTCGCGGCCGAGCATGGCGCAAGGCACGCTCAAGATCATCGACAACCGCCGCGATCACGAAGAACGGCTCCTCTATCTCGGCAACCACGACGAGCTCACCGGGCAGCTCAACCGGACGAGGCTGACCGAGGAGCTCACCCGCTTTCTCGGGAGCGCCGGCCGCACCCCGGCGAAAGGCGCGTTTCTGCTCGCCGGCGTCAACGATCTCACGCTCATCAACGAGACCTATGGCTACGACATCGGCGACGAGGTGATCACCATTGTCGGGCGCCGCATTGGCCGCGCCTTGCGCGGCAAGGATTGCATCGGCCGCTTCTCGTCCAACAAGTTCGGCATCGTACTGCAGGACTGCAGTGGGGAGGGAGCGGAGGCGATCGCGCGGCGCCTTATGGCGACGGTGCGCGACAGCGTCGTCGACACCAGCGTGGGCGCGGTGGCGACCAGCATCTCGGTCGGCGCGGTGCTGCTTCCGCAGCATGCCGGCAACGCGCAAACCGCCATCGGCAGGGCGCTGCAGGCGCTCGATCTCGCGCGCAACAGCCGCAGCGATCGCTTGACCCTCTACCGGCCTTGCGAGCGCCGGGACTCGGAGCGCCGGCGGGCCGTGGCCATCGCCGACGAGATCGTGCGCGCGCTCAACGACCGCCGCATGATCCTCGCGCTGCAGCCGATCGTCACCTCGAGGAGCCACGAGCCCGAGCTTTACGAATGCCTGTTGCGCATGCGGCGGCTCGACGGCTCGATCGCCTCGGCCGCCGAGTTCATCCCCGTGGCCGAGCAGTTCGGGCTCGCCAAGCTTGTCGACCACCGCGCGCTCGAGCTCGCCGTCGAGCTGTTGAGCGCCACGCCCGACATCAAGCTATCGCTCAACGTCTCGGCGGCGACCGCCACCGATCCGCAATGGCTGCAAGGGCTCGAGGCCTTCTCCGGCAAGGCGGCAGGGCTGGCCGAGCGGCTGACCGTCGAGATCACCGAGACCGCCGCCATCTCCGATCTTCAGAAGACCGCGAAATTCGTGGCGGCGCTGAAGGCACTCGGCTGCCGCGTGGCGCTCGACGATTTCGGCGCCGGCTACACTTCGTTCCGCAACTTGCGGCTGCTCGGCGTCGACATGGTCAAGATCGACGGCTCCTTCATCCAGAATCTCGGTACCCAGGCCGAGGACGAGCTGTTCGTGCGCATGCTCATCGATCTCGCCAAGAGCTTCGGCATCACCACCGTGGGCGAATGGGTCGGCGACGAGAAGACGGCGAAGATCCTCGAAAGTGCCGGCGCCTCCTATATGCAGGGCTATTTCTTCGGCGCGCCCGAGCTGACCAAGTCGGCCGCAGCCGCTCGCCCCCGCGTCGAGTCCTAGCCGGCGAGGCGCTGCGCAAGCGACATCAGCTCGGCGTCGTGGATGCCTGCCTCCTCGAGATGGCGGACAGTGTTCAGAACATAGTCGATATTGGTCCCCGAGCGGCCCGACGCCGAGCGCACAAGCCGTGCCTGGATTTCGGGGGAGAGCCGGCCTGCATATTGCGGGTGGCTGCGGTCGACGACGTAGCACAAGGCCTCGAGTTCGCGCCCTGAGCCGTCGAGCAAGCTGACCGGCTTAATCGCCTCCACGTAGACATCTGTGACCTGCTCGCGCTCGCGCAGATAGGCAAGTGTCGCGTCACGTCTATCCGGGGCCACGCGGAACGCGACGCCGCGGCAGGCGCCACCCTCGTCGAGCCCGAGCACGAGGCCTGGGTTCTGCGACGTGCCGCGGTGATGGAAGGAATAGATGCAGAGCGAACGGTGCGCTCCGATGAGCGCCGCGGGTGCTTGCTCGCTGAACTCGAAGCCTGGCCGCCACATCAGCGAGCCATAGCCGAACACCCAAAGCTCAGGATTGTCGTCAGTCCTCATGGCCGTGCGGGCGGCCGAAATCGGCTGCCTCGGTGTCCTGGCCGACCTCGATGATGCCGCGGCGGATGGCGCGGGTGCGGTTGAAATGCTCGTACAGCGCCGCGCCGTCCCCGCGCCGTATCGCTTTCGTCAGCGCCGAGATGTCCTCGTTGAAACGACCGAGCATCTCCAAGACCCCGTCTTTGTTGGCGAGGAAGATATCGCGCCACATGGTCGGATCGGAGGCGGCGATACGGGTGAAGTCGCGAAAGCCGCCGGCCGAGAATTTGAGCACTTCCGAGCGTGTCACCGTCTCAAGTTCGTCGGCGGTGCCCACGATGGTGTAAGCGATCAGATGCGGCAGATGACTGGTGATGGCGAGCACCAGGTCGTGATGATCGGGCGTCATCGTTTCGACATTGGCGCCGAGCCGACGCCAGAACGCGGCGAGCTTGTCCACGGCTTCCGCGTCGGCCCCTTCGGGCGGCGTCAGGATGCACCACCGGTTCTCGAACAACTCGGCAAAACCTGCATCGGGACCGGAATGTTCGGTGCCGGCGACCGGATGGGCCGGCACGAAATGGACGGTCTTGGGCAGATGCGGGCCCATGTCACGCACGACTGAGCCCTTCACGGAACCCACGTCGGAAATCGTCGCGCCGGCCTTAAGATGCGGGCCAATTTCCTTGGCTACCGCGCCGCAAACGCCGACCGGAACGCAGACGATGACAAGGTCGGCGCCTTCGACGGCCTCGGCGTTGGTCTCCGTGACCTTATCGGCGATGCCGAGCTCGACGACGCGCTGCCGCGTCTGCGGCGAACGCGAGGTGGCCACGATCGTGCGTACGGCGCCTTGTGCCCGCGCGGCGCGGGCGATGGAGGAGCCGATCAGGCCAAGCCCGAGAATAGCGATCTTGTCGAACAGAGGCGGGTTCATGAGCGGGCCGCGCCGTTGCCGCGCATGAAAGACGTGAGCGCGCCGATCACCGCGCGGTTCTCCTCCTCGCTGCCGATGGTCATGCGCAGCGCATCGGGGAGGCCGTATTCCCCGACCCGCCGCAAGATGATGCGCCGCTCATGCAGGAATCGGTCGGCTTCGGGCGCCGATCTGCCGTTCCCTTTGGGGAAATGCAGCAGGAGAAAGTTCGCCGCGCTCGGAGTCACGCCGATGCCTATGGCCGCCAACGCCTCGGTCATGCGGGAGCGCCAGACCTCGTTATGCTCGACGGCGCGCTCAACCCAAGCCTGGTCGGCAAGCGCCGCCACGCCCGCAGCGATGGCCGGGCCGGAGACATTGAACGGACCCCTGATGCGGTTCAGCGCATCGGCGATCTCGGTCGGGCAATAGGCCCAGCCGAGCCGGAGGTAAGCGAGCCCGTAGATCTTGGAGAAGGTGCGCGTCATCACCGTGTTGTCGGTGGTGGCGACCAGCTCGATCCCGGTCTCGTAATCGTTCTTCCGCACATATTCGGCATAGGCCGCGTCGAGCACGAGCAGCACGTCGTCGGGCAAGCCCGCGCGAAGCCGCTTCACCTCGTCGAAGGCGAGATAGGTGCCGGTCGGGTTGTTGGGGTTGGCGATGAAGACGAGGCGCGTGGCGGGGCTGACGCGAGCCAGAATGGCGTCGACATTCGCGGTGAGATCGGTCTCGGGCGCAACCACGGGGGTCGCGCCCCGCGCCAGGATCGCGATCCTGTAAACGAGGAAGCCGTGCTCGCTGTAGATCGCCTCATCGCCCGGGCCGAGATAGGCGCCGGCGAGCAGGTTCAAAACCTCGTCGGAGCCCGCGCCGCAGACGATGCGGCCGGCATCGAGCCCATAGAGCTTGGCGATGGCTTCCCTTAAGCTCCGCGCCGAGCCGTCGGGGTAGCGCGACAGCGAACTTGCCGCCGCGTGATACGCCTCCAGCGCGCGGGGCGAGGGCCCGAACGGCGTCTCGTTGGAGGAGAGCTTGATCACCGGGTGCGCGCCAGGGAGCGCGCTCGTGCCCGGCACGTAAGGCGCGATATCGAGAACGCCTGGACGGACGCGCGGGCCACGCTTGGCGGCCATCTGGTTCTGCTCCTTAAGTGGGTGGCTCGCGAAGGGCCTCTCATAGGGCCATTCCTCTTGCCAAGGCAAAGAAAAGATTGACTTTCGTCGGCAAGCTCATAGCTAACCCCGAATTGTGGAATTTGGAGTTAAGGTGGCCTCGTCCTTCGGGACGGGCGCGTTCCGCGCCCTCCTCATGATGAGGATCTTCTTCCTCATGGTGAGGAGCGCCCGCAGGGCGCGTCTCGAACCATGAGGCCAAGCGAGTGGCAGCGATGAGCGAGACCCCGACGGCGCAAGCCTTCACCGATCATTCCTTGCGGCTGGCGCAGGTCGCCAATCCGCAAAGCGCGATCGTGCATTTCAACGAACCGCTTCCGCTCGACTGCGGCGTGGAGCTCTCGCCTTTCTCCATCGCCTATCAGACCTACGGTACGCTCAACGCAGAGAAGTCGAATCTTGTGCTGGTCTGCCATGCGCTGACCGGCGACCAGCACGTGGCCAACATCCATCCCGTCACCGGCAAGCCCGGCTGGTGGGAGACCATGGTCGGCCCCGGCAAGCCGATCGACACCGACCGCTATTTCGTGCTCTGCGCCAACGTGATCGGCGGCTGCATGGGCTCGACCGGACCGAGCTCCATCAATCCCGCCACGGGGCGTCCCTACGGGCTCGACTTCCCCGTCATCACCGTGCGCGACATGGTGCGCGCGCAGGCGCGGCTGCTCGACCATCTCGGCATCCCCGACGTGCTCTGCGTGCTCGGCGGCTCGATGGGCGGCATGCAGGTGCTGGACTGGGCCATTCGCTATCCGGATTTCGTCCGCGCGGCACTTCCGATCGCGACCACGGCGCGCTTGAATGC
>JALHTP010000085.1 GCA_022865725.1 Methyloceanibacter sp.
CACCTCGTTGAAACTGGTCTGCATCGTCCCGCCTAGATCCCCGGATACATGCGGCCGGGATTGAGGATTCCCACCGGATCGAACGCCCGCTTGAGCGATTGGGTCAGCGCCATGAGCGGGGGATCGAGCGGCTGGAACACGTCGATGACGGCCCGCGCCTGCGCCTCGGCCCGGATCAGTGTGGCATGACCGCCGAATTCGGCAAGGGTGCGGCGGATCTCGACAGCGCCCGCATCGGAGATCGGCGGCGTTTCGAGCCAGATGAGACCGCCGGACCAGTCGTAAAGGACGCGCACGCCGATCTTGCGCGCGATCGCGCCGATCAACTTCGGTGCGGTGGCGGGCGGCGTGGAAATGCGCCACAACGGACGCGACGATTTCTGGAACATCCGGAGCGCCCTGATTTCGTTCCAGAAGATGCGGCTCCGCGCGGTGTCGAGCTCGAGCGCAGGCGCATAGGCCTGGAGCATTTGTTTCAACCGGCTCGAGCGGTAGCGGGCCGAGGCCGGAAAATTCTCGACCCTGACGGCGGTGACCGAGGCGCCAGCGTTGGCGATCTCCTGATCGGAGAAATGCTCGGCGAGGCCGGCATGAACATGCACGGTGCCCGACACCTCGTAGGGCGTGCCAAGGGCCGCGCTCAACACCTGAACGCCGGTCGGATCGGCAAGACCGAAACAGAGAACGGTGCGCATTTCGCGCTGGGCCGGGAGCACTTTCAGCGCAATCTCGGTCATCACCGCGAGCGTCCCCCACGAGCCGGCAAGGCCGCGGGCGAGATCATAGCCGGTGACGTTCTTCATCACCCTCCCCCCCGATCTGATGGTCTCGCCCCGTCCGTTGACCGCCTGGACCCCGAGCACATGGTCACGCGCCGAGCCCGAATGGATACGCCTGGAGCCTGAGAGATTGGTGGCAATGACCCCGCCGATCGTGCCCTGCCCGGGACCAAAGCCGAGCATCGGGCCGAGATCGACCGGCTCGAAGGGAAGCTCCTGGTCGTTCTCGGCGAGCGCCTGCTCGATCTGGGCGAGCGGCGTGCCGGCCAGCGCCACCAGCACGAGCTCGCTCGGCTCGTAGATGGGAATGCCGATCAGGCTCTCGGTGCTCAGCACCGCGCCATATTGCACGGGGCGTCCGACCTCGCGCTTGGTGCCGCGGCCCATCACCTCCAAGGGCGTCCGCGTATCGGCGGCCTCGGCGACGAGATAGGCAAGCTCCTCCACCGTATCGGGAGCATGGAAGCCGACACGCATATGGCCGGTCACTGGAGTCCAATTCCTTCCAGCGGGAACACCTTGCCGGGATTCAGCAGCCAATCCGGGTCGAAGGCGGCCTTGACCCGCATCTGCTGCGAAAGGTCCGTGTCGGAGAACTGCACGCGCATCAGCTCGCGCTTCTCGATGCCGACGCCATGCTCGCCGGTGAGGCAGCCGCCAAGCTCGACGCAGAGCTTCAAGATCTCCGCGCCGCACAGCTCGACGCGTTCGAGCTGAAGCGGATCGTTGGCGTTGTAGAGGATCAGCGGGTGCAGATTGCCGTCGCCGGCATGAAAGATGTTGGCCACGTCGAAGCGATATTTGCGGCAAATCCAGCCGATCTCGTCGAGCGCCTTGGGGAGCTTGGACAGCGGGATCACGCCGTCCATGCAATAATAGTCCGACAATTGGCCGATGGCGCCGAACGCCGCCTTGCGGCCTTTCCAAATCTTGGCGCTCTCCTCGGCGCTGCCGCTCCGGCGCATCATCGTCGGATTGAAGTCCTCGGCGATCTCGCCGATCTTCTCGAGCAGCGTGTCGATCTCGTCCTCGGAACCTTGCACCTCGACGATGAGCAGCGCCTCGACATCGAGAGGATAGCCGGCAGCGACGAAATGCTCGCAGACATGGATCGCCGGCCGGTCCATGAACTCGAGCGCCACGGGAATGATGCCGGCGGCGATGATGCCGGCGACGCAAGACCCCGCCGCCTCGTTCGATTCGAAGCCCATCAGCATCGGGCGCGCGCCCTCGGCCGCCTTGAGCAGCCGCACGGTGACCTCGGTGACGATGCCGAGCTGGCCCTCGGAGCCCACGATCAGCGCGAGGAAATCGTAGCCGGCAGGATCGAGGCTCGGCCCGCCGATATCGACGATCTCGCCGCTCATCAGCACGATGCGGACGCCGAGTACATTATTGGTGGTGACGCCGTATTTCAGGCAATGCGCGCCGCCGGAATTGGTGGCGACATTGCCGCCGACGGTGCAGGCGATCTGGCTCGATGGATCGGGCGCGTAGAAATAGCCGTCGGCCGCGACCGCATCGGTGATGCTTGAATTGGTGATACCGGCCTCGACGCGGGCCACGCGGTTCACCAGGTCGACGGCGAGCACCTTGTTCATGCGCGTGAGGCAAAGCACGATCGCGTCCTCGAGCGGCAAGGCCCCGCCGGAGGGCGACGTGCCGGCGCCGCGGGGCACCACCTTGATGTGGTTCTCCTGGCAGAAGCGCAGGATGGCGCTCACCTCCTCGGTGGTTTGCGGCAGCACGACCGCGAGCGGCAGGCAGCGATAGGCCGTCAGGGCGTCGGTCTCGAAGGTGCGGCGGCCCTCCTGGTCGGTAATCAGGATCGCCCCCGGAACGAGCTTCTTCAGCTGCTTCAGGATGTCGTTGCGGCGCTGAAGGATCGCGAGATCCGGGCTGGGCAAGGCAATGTGCGACATCGAGGCTCCGAGCGCGTCCGTATCAAGATCAAGTCTTCGAGGAATTCCGCGAGCCCTAGTGTTTCGCATGCTTAAGGGTTGGCGGGCAATACGCCGCGGCCGAAGGAACCGCGCCTTGCGGCGCGGCGGCGCCCGCAACAATTGGGCCTCCTCCGAGTTAGGATGCCGCAGGCACCGGCTTTTGAGCAGCTTATGCGTTCTGCTACAGTCGCCGGAATAATAACAAGACTGAAGAGGAGAACGCTGGGCAATCGTCCGCACAGGCCCTGGAGAACTCTTGGGCGGACGGTCTTAAGGAGGATTGAGATGAGGAGTTTTCAACCTTGTGGACTTGCTGCCGTTGGGTTTCTTGCTTTGAGCGGACCGGCGCTCGCCGAAGGCGACGCCACCAAGGGTAAAGCGGACTTCGCCAAATGCGGCATCTGCCACACGTTCGACAAGAACGTCATCGGACCGGAGCTTAAGGGCATTGTCGGACGGAAAGCCGCGAGCGCCGCCGACTTCGCTTACTCTCCGGGCATGAAGAAGCTCGGCGAGGAGGGCTTCGTCTGGACCCCGGAGAACATCGACAAGTGGATTGCGAATCCGAAGGCGATGCTTCCGGATTCGCCCATGGGCCAGTTGTTCCCGGGAGTTGCCGATGCTCAGGAACGGGCCGACATCATCGCCTATTTGAAGACGCAATAAGGTTTCGCGTCACGGCGCGGCTTTCGGCTCGGCCGAGACGTTTGGCGCCGGCGATGCGGTTGGCGCCGGCTGAACCTGTGACGCGCCTTGGGCGGACTTGGCGCGGAATTTCTCGATGTCGTCGATGACCGCCTTGAAGAAATAATCCTGATCGCCCTCTTCCTTGGCGATTGCCATCCAGGCCTGGCGCAGGGCCGCAAGTCCGTCCTCCGGCCAATTCTCGACGCGGACCCCGTCCTTGGCGAGAGTGGCAAGCGCGTCGGCCTGAAGTTTGGCGCTCCCTTCGAGCGTCGCCTGGAGCGTGGCGAGACACGCGCCCTCGATCAGCCCGCGCTGGTGGTCCGAAAGCGCCTCCCAGCGATCCTTGTTGAGGATGAGCTCGAGCACCGTCTCGGGCTGGTGCCAGCCCGGTACATAAATGAGCTTGATTTTGTCCTTGAGGCCGAGTTCGGCGTCCACGGCGGGCGGATAGAGCTCGGCTGCGTCGATCTGCCCCTTCGCAAAAGCGGCGACTACGTCGCCGCCCGGCACCAGCACGGTGGTGGCGCCGAGCCGCGCCATGACCCGGCCGCCGAGCCCGAAGATACGCATGCGCAAGCCTTTGATGTCCTCTTTGCTCTTGATCTCCTTCACGAACCAGCCGCCAGCTTCCGCGCCGCCGAAGGCGCAAGGCATGACGTGGACCTTGAGCCCCGCGTGGTCGTACATCTCCTGGTAGAGCTTCCTGCCGTTCCCCGTCTCGAACCAATCGAGATAAGTCTTGGCGTCGGGGCCGAAAGGGAAGCCTGAGAAAAGCGCCGCGGCGGGGAGCTTGGCCGACCAGTAGCTCGCCGTTGTAAAGCCGGCATCGACGCTGCCGCTCGCGACTTTGTCGAGGATCTCCTGGGGCTTGGTCCCGTCCCCCGGCTGCTTCAGATCGAGCAGCAAAGCCCCGCCGGAGCGCTCCTCGATCAGTTTTGCGAGGCTCGAAGCAGGCTCGCCGAGGCCAGGCATGTGCGTGCCGTAGGCGAGAGGCGTGACGAGGGTCACGGGCTCGGCAGCTTCGGCCCGCGCGCCCAAGGGCGGCAGCAGCAACAGCGCCAGCAATGCCAGGGCTCGTGCCCGCATCGTCCTTCCCTTCCCCCTGCCCCGCGCCCTTATGCCCCGCGAATTCGGATTTCTTGAGTCGCGCCGCCGATGCTACATCCTGGCTCCACTCTCCCGCCACAACGTGAAAAGCTCGGCCGGCCCCATGATCTCCTCGCCTGCCCCATCGCAGCAAGGCCCGCTGGTCGGCCTGTTCGTCACCTGCCTCGTGGATTTGTTCCGGCCAAGCATAGGCTTTGCCGCGATCAAGCTGCTGGAGGCGGGAGGCGCCCGCGTCGAGGTGCCACGCGCGCAGACCTGCTGCGGCCAGCCCGCCTATAATTCCGGCGACCGCAAGGACGCTGCGGCAATCGCCCGCCAGGTGGTCGAGACCTTCGAGCGTTTCGACTATGTGGTTGCGCCATCAGGATCATGCGCCGGCATGTTGCGCCTCCATTACCCGCGCCTTCTCGACGATGATCCCGAATATGCGGAGCGCGCCGCCGCGCTTGCCGCCAAGAGCTTCGAGCTGACGTCCTTCCTGGTTGGGGTGCTCGGGGTCGGCCAAGTCGACGCGGCCTATGCGGGGCGCGTCACCTATCACGATTCATGCTCGTCGTTGCGTGAGCTGCATGTGCGGGAGGCGCCGCGGCGGCTGTTGGCAAGCGTGGACGGGCTGTCGCTGATCGAGCTTGGCGAGAGCGAGGTGTGCTGCGGCTTCGGCGGCGCCTTCTCGGTCAAACATCCGGAAATCTCCGGCGCCATCCTCGACGCCAAGGTGCGCGACATCCTCGGCACCGGCGCCACCACCGTGCTCGCCGGCGATCTCGGCTGCCTGATGCATATCGCCGGCCGGCTCGCCCGCGAGCGCGCCATTGTCGAAGCGCGCCATGTGGCGGAGGTGCTGGCCGGCATGACGGAGGACCCGGCCATCGCCGCTCCCCGGCAGAGGCGATGAAGGGCGGCCGGGGGATGGCAAAGGGAAGCCAGGACTTCAAGACCGGCGTCACCGCTGCGCTCGCCGACGCCGCGTTGCAGAAGGCGCTGCAGAACGTCAAGCGCGGCTTCGTCGTCAAGCGCGAAGCGGCGAAGGCCAAGCTGCCCGAGTTCGACACGCTGCGCGAGGAAGCCCGCGCCATCAAGGACCACACGCTGTCGCATCTCGATCTTTATCTGGAGGCCTATGAGCGCAAGGTGGCCGAGAGCGGCGGCGAGGTGCACTACGCGCCGGGCGCGGCCGAGGCGCGGGCCATCGTGCTCAAGCTCTGCAAGGAGGCGGGCGCCAAGCTCGTCACCAAGGGCAAGTCGATGGTGTCCGAGGAGATCGGGCTCAACACCCCTCTGCAAGCCGCGAAGATCGAGGTAGTCGAGACCGATCTCGGCGAATATATCGTGCAGCTCAGAGGCGAGCGCCCGAGCCATATCATCGCGCCGGTCATCCACCTCACCAAGGAGGCGATCGAGGCCGATTTCCGCCGGGCGCATCAGCGCCTGCCGCGGGAGCGGCGGCTCGACCAGGCGCAATATCTCGTGGCAGAAGCGCGGACGCTGCTGCGCGAGAAATTCCTGGCCGCCGATGTGGGCATCACCGGCGCCAATCTCTTGATCGCCGAGACCGGCTCCTCGGTGATCGTCACCAATGAGGGGAACGGCGATCTGACCTCGACGCTGCCGCGGATGCATATCGTCATCGCCTCGATCGAGAAGATCGTGCCGACGCTCGAGGACGCCACAACTATTCTGCGGCTCCTCGCCCGCTCGGCGACGGGCCAGGAGATCACGACCTATACGACGTTCGCCACCGGTCCCCGACGCGACGGCGACGCGGACGGCCCTGCCGCATATCACGTCGTGCTGCTCGACAATGGACGGAGCGAGATGCTCGGCAATGAATTCGCCGACATGCTGCGCTGTATCCGCTGCGGCGCCTGTCTCAATCATTGCCCGGTCTATGGCGCGATCGGGGGGCATGCATACGGCTCGATCTATCCAGGGCCGATGGGCGCGGTGCTGACGCCTCAGCTCGTCGGCATCGACCACGCCCGCGACCTCCCCAACGCATCGAGCTTTTGCGGACGCTGCGAGGAAGTCTGCCCCATGGACATTCCGCTCCCCGATATGATGCGGGCCTGGCGGGAGCGCGACTTCGCGCGCGGCAACCCGCCTCTCTCCGAACGCCTTCTGCTCAGACTGTGGGCCTACGCCGCCAAGCGGCCGGGCCTCTATCATGCGCTGGCGAGTACCGTCGCGCTTTACATGGCGCGTCGCGCCGGCGCGCGCGGCCGATTGAGCCGGTTGCCGCTGCTCAAGGCCTGGATGAAGGCGCGCGACCTCCCCGCCCCGCAAGGCAAGACCTTCCACAAGCTCTACGCGCGTGGGCAACGGGGGAAACGCCGATGAGCCCAGCCGACGACGCTCGCGCCACCGTCTTCGCCCGCATCCGCGCCGCGCTCGGCGTGGCGAGCCTCGACCGCGCGCGCCGGGCCGCGGTGGCGCGGCGGCTCGAACGCCATCCACGCGGCACTATCCCTGCGCGTGCCAAGCAGAGCCGCCAAGCGTGCGTTACGCTTCTGACGGAGATGCTCAGCGCGCAAGGCGCCGATCTGCGCCGCGTCCACACGCCAAAAGAGGCGGTGGGCGCCATCGCGTCCTATCTTGGCACCTGCAATCTTCCGCCCCGCCTCCGCATGGGCAAGGACCCCATGCTCGCCACGCTCCCCTGGCGCGAAGCGTGGGACATCGAGCGCTCCTTTGGGCCGGCGGGGCCGGGGGATAGAGCCTCCTTGTCGCGAGCCGTCGTCGCCGCGGCCGAGACCGGGACCTTGTTCCTGGTCTCGGGCATCGACAACCCAACTACGCTGAACTTCCTGCCGGAGGCTCACACCGTGCTGATCGCGGCGTCCGATATCGTCGGCTCCTACGAGGAGGCTTGGGACCGCTTACGGGCAATCTATGGCCAGGGCTCGCTGCCGCGCACCGTCAATCTGATCAGCGGGCCGTCACGGACGGCGGATATCGAGCAGACCATCGTCAGAGGCGCCCACGGCCCCCGCCGCCTGCATGTGCTGATCCTCGGCTAACGGGAGGCGCCATAACCGCTCATTTTCCGTGCCAGGACGTTCCGCCCAGGCTCACTTCCGTTGGCGGCGCGCTTCGGTTATGGTGCAACGCACTCACCTTCCACGGGCGCTATAGGGAAGTCCGGCTCAAAGACCGGTTCGGGGTGGCTTTCAATGCAACTGGCCGTATGGCTGATTGAGCGTCCACGCTGGTTCAAGCGGACACTTCTCATCGTCAACGACATCGTGATGCTCGGCATCGCGGCGTGGGCCGCCTATACGCTTAGGCTCAGCCGTCTCTATGTGCCCGAGAGCCTCGACAAATGGCTGCTGCTGGTCGCGGCCCCCCTCATCGGCGTCACCGTCTTCTATATGCGCGGGCTGTACAAGCTCGTGACCCGGTTCATCGGCCCGGAGGGCACCACCCGCATCTATGTCGCGGTGGTCATCGCCGCCGTGCTGTGGGCGCTCGTCGTCTATATGAGCGGCGTCAAGGATCATCCGCGATCGGCCGTCGTGATCTATGGCCTGATCGCCGCCGGCCTGATCCGCCTCAGCCGGCAATGGGCCGGCGCCGCGCTCCTCGCGGCCGCGCCCCAGCATAAGCCGGTGAGCTTCGACGAGCGGAAAAACGTCATCATCTACGGCGCGGGAACCATCGGCATCCAGCTCCTGCGCGCGCTCAACGAGACCGGCGGCTACAACACCGTCGCCTTCATCGACGCCAATCCCTCGCTCGCGGGCCAGGTGGTGCACGGCGTCAAGGTGCTGCGGCCCGAGAAGATCGGCAGGGTGATCTCCGAGGAGAATGTGAAGGAGGTGCTGCTGACCACGCCTTCGGCCTTGCGCGGCGAGCGCCGGGTGGCGCTCAGGGCGCTGGAGGCCTTTCCCGTCGTGGTGAAGACGCTGCCGGCGCTGGAGGAGATCGCCTCGGGGCATGTTCAGGTGAGCGACCTCAGGCCGATCGACGTCGAGGATCTCCTGGGACGCGATCCGGTCATCCCCAATCTCGAGCTGTTGAGCGCCAATGTGCGGGGCAAGGTGGTGATGATCACCGGAGCCGGCGGCTCGATCGGCTCGGAGCTGACACGCCAGCTCTTGCGACTGGCGCCGAGGACGCTGGTCCTGTTCGATTTGTCGGAGGTCGCGCTCTACGAAATCTCCATGGAGATCGATGACCTCCAGCGGCGCCAGCAAAAGGAGGCGGAGGACGGCGGGCCTCCCCCCACGAACGTGGCCGCGGTGCTCGGATCGGTGCTCGACCGCAAGCTCGTGGCCCGCACCATCCAGGACCTCGGGGTCGAGGTGATCTATCACGCCGCCGCCTACAAGCACGTCCCGCTCGTCGAGGCGAACCCCTTCGCCGGCTTACAGAACAACACGTTCGGCACTTTGGTGGTCGCCGACGTCGCCAAGGAGCTCGGGGTCGAGCGTTTCGTGCTGGTGTCGAGCGACAAGGCGGTGCGTCCGACCAATATCATGGGCGCGAGCAAGCGCCTCGCCGAGCAGATCCTTCAGGCGCTCGCCCAGGAGGGTGGCACCGCCACCATCTTCACCATGGTGCGGTTCGGCAATGTGCTCGATTCCTCGGGCTCGGTGGTCAGGCTGTTTCGCACCCAGATCAAAGGGGGCGGCCCGGTGACCGTCACCCATCCCGAGGTGATCCGCTACTTCATGTCCATTCCGGAGGCCGCCCAGCTCGTCATCCAGGCAGGCACCATGGCCGCCGGCGGCGAGGTGTTCGTGCTCGAGATGGGCACGCCGGTCAAGATCGACGACCTGGCCCGCACCATGATCCGCCTCTCGGGTCGCGAGGTGCGCGACGACAGCCATCCCGACGGCGATATCGCCATCGAATATGTCGGCTTGAGGCGCGGCGAGAAGCTCTATGAGGAGCTCCTGATCGGCGAGAACACGACCGGCACCAGCCATCCGCGCATCTTCAAGAACTCGGAGCCGATCGTGCCCTATGAGGAACTGGCCGCGGTCTTGGAACGGCTCGAGGACGCGATCCACAGAATGGACGAGGCGGAGATGCAGGAACTGTTGCGCGCCACCGTCGAGGGCTATGTGCCGGCGAGCAGCGCGCCTCCGGTCGCAGGCAAGGGCGAATGGCAGCCCGCCTCGCGCACGCTGCATTAGAAGGAATGCCGCACGCCGAGCCTGCGCTGTGGGCCGCCATGCTGGTGGCGGGATGCGCGGCCCTCTCCGCCCTGCTGATCTTCGTGTTGAGGCCGATCCTCGTCGGCCACCTCATGGCGCGGCCAAACGCACGCTCGTCGCACAAGATCGCGACGCCGCAAGGCGCGGGGCTCGCGGTCATGCTCTCGGTCCTGGCCGGCTCGGCGCTCGGCCTTCTGCTTTGGCTGCATGAGCCGGAGCCTAGCCTCCTTCCCGTCCTTGCCGCCGCCGCCGTTCTCACCGTTCTCGGCGCGCTCGACGACGCCCACGCGCTTCCCGTGTCATGGCGCCTGATTGGGCAAACGCTCGCGGCGCTGCTTATGGTCGTCTGCCTGCCTCAAGGGTTCCCTCTCTTTCCCGGCCTCATGCCGCTCATCGTGGAGCGCGCGCTGCTGGCGATCGGCACGGTCTGGTTCGTGAACGCCATCAACTTCCTCGACGGGCTCGATTGAATGACGGTCTCGGAAGTCGTGCCGATGACGCTCGGGATCGCGGTGCTCTATGCGCTTGGCGCGGTGCCTGAAACGGTCGGGCTGCTTGCGCTTGCGCTCTTAGGTGCCGTGCTCGGCTTCGCCGTCTTCAACAAGCACCCGGCGCAAATTTTTCTCGGCGACGCCGGCAGCCTGCCGATCGGGCTCTGCCTCGCCTTCATGCTGATCTGCGTGGCTCGAGCCCATCTGCCTGCGGCGATCCTCTTGTCGCTCCATGTAATGGCCGACCCGACGCTGACGCTGTTGCGCCGCATCGCCGAAAATGAGCCGATCCTGTCCGCGCACCGGACGCATTTCTATCAGCGCGCCGTGGACGCGGGCTTGAGCGTGCCGCAAGTGACCGCGCGGATCTTCCTGCTCGGGCTGCTGCTGGCCGGGCTCGCCATTGCCACCGTGCTCGCCGGCACATTTGCCGTCGATCTCTTGTGCTTGAGCCTTGGCCTGGCGGCCACCAGCCTGACGCTCTTCGCTCTTGCCACAGGACGGTGAGATGACGCGACGCGTGCTCATCACCGGCGCCTCGGGCTTCATCGGCAAGCGCCTCGCCGGCGCGCTCGCCAAAGAGGGCTTCGAGGTCAGGGCGGCTTCGCGCGACCCTTCATCGATCCCCGCCATGAGCGGCGTGGAGAGGGCCGCCGTGCCCGATCTTGCCAAACGCGCCGACTGGTCGGAGCTGCTCGAGGGGGTCACCCATGTGGTGCATCTCGCCGGCATCGCGCATGGGCCAGGCTCGCTCCCCGATGGACTCTACGACCGCATCAACG
>JALHTP010000086.1 GCA_022865725.1 Methyloceanibacter sp.
ACTTGAACTTTTGCTGTTTGCGCTCCCGTCGTCGAATAATTAAATGAGAATTCTCCGCTCGATTGTTAGCGAGCATCCGTCCGGGTCGGTGGCGATCGCGGCAGCCTAGTTTGCGGAACGCGGCGCCATACGAAGGCAGTCTATCCGTCGTAAGCGTCTCCGGATGGATGCCCTGGTTCTTGAGCAATTTGCGCAATAACCTCAACGCAGCCTTTGTATTGCGGCGTTTCTGAACTAGGGTCCGGGCTCATTCAGACCCAGAAGGCGATGATGGCGGCGAGGACGACGGCGGACAAGAAGTTGAGGGCGAGCTTGTCATAGCGTGTGGCAACGCGCCGGAAGTCCTTAAGACGACAGAAGGCTGCTTCGATTCTCCAGCGATCACGATAGCGCCGCCGATCGTGTCGGATCGGACGTTTGCGTGAGCGTCTTCCCGGAATGATCGGTACGGTGCCCACCGATCGGAGCGTACAGCGAAGGCGGTTGGCGTCGTAACCGCGATCGGCGATCACACGTCGAACCGGACCCGCCGCCTCGATCAGCTCCTCGGCAATGCGGATGTCGCTGACGTTGCCAGGTGTGAGGCGGATGACCGCCGGACGACCCAAAACATCTGTCAGGACATGGATTTTTGTGGTCTGACCACCGCGTGAAAGACCGATGGCCTGCGTCTTCGCCCCCCTTTACCGCCATGGGCGGAGCGGTGCGCCTTAACATAGGTTGAGTCGATTGCGACCGTCGCATCAATCCATCCCATCTCGACGAGCGCTCCGAAGATTTGCTGCCAGATACGGCGTCGCGACCAACGATTGAAGCGATTGTAGATCGTGGTGCGGGGTCCATACATCGAGGGGCAGTCTCGCCATCGGCACCCGCTCTTGAGGACATGCACGATGCCGCTGATCACGCGCCGATCGTCGACACGCCGGGCGCCCGGTTGGTTCTTCGGTAACTGCGGTTCGATCGCCGCCCAGGCCTCATCGCTTAGCCAAAAGAGACCCCCCATTTGCCCCTCCTCGTCACCATGCGGAGGCAAGGAATCTGATTTGCTAAATCAGCGCAACGATCTAATTGGGTTCACACCCTAGTGGATTGAATCTAACACTTGGTGCCCGCGTTTGACGGCGGCGATGATTTTGTCTGGATTTGCGGTCCAGGTGAAGGGTTTGGGGTCATCGTTGGTGTCGGCGAGGAAGCGGTTTATGGCGGCCTGGAGGTCGAAGATGGAGCGGAAGACGCCGCGTTTGAGGCGTCGCTTTGACAGCTTGGCGAAGAAGCCTTCGACTGCGTTCAGCCAGGAGCAGGAGGTTGGCACGAAGTGGAAGACGAAGCGCGGATGGCGGGCGAGCCAGGCGCGCACCTTGGGGTGCTTATGGGCGGCGTAGTTGTCGAGAATGACATGCACGAGCTTGCCGGCCGGGACCTCGCGTTCGATGGCGTTCAGGAAGCGGATGAACTCCTGGTGGCGATGGCGCTGCATGCAGCGCCCGATCAGCTTGCCTTCGAGCACATCGAGTGCAGCGAACAGCGTCGTCGTGCCGTTGCGCTTGTAATCGTGCGTCATGGTGCCGGCACGGCCCTTCTTCATCGGCAATCCGGGCTGGGTCCGATCGAGCGCCTGGATCTGCGACTTCTCGTCGACCGAGAGCACGATGGCATGGGCAGGCGGATCGACGTAGAGCCCGACCACGTCGCGCAGCTTGCTGACAAACTCGGGATCGTTGGAGAGCTTGAACTGCTGGACCCGATGCGGCTGCAGGCCATGTGCGCGCCAGATGCGCTGTACCGAGCTGACGCTGATCCCGACTTCCTTGGCCATCATGGCACCGGTCCAGTGGGTCGCCTCGGCCGGCGGATCGGTGAGCATCAGCGCGACCACGCGCTCGACCACATCCGCGCCCAGCGGCGGAATGCGCGGGGGCCGCGTTTTGTCGCGCAACAGGCCGTCGCAGCTCTCCTCCGCGAAGCGTTCCTGCCAGCGCCAGACACAGGTCTTCGACTTGCCGGTCCGGCGCATGATCTCGTTGGTACCGATGCCATCAGCGCTGAGGAGGACAATTTGAGCCCGCCAGACGTGCTTCTGCACCGTGTTGCGATCCCGCACGAACGCCTCCAGACGG
>JALHTP010000008.1 GCA_022865725.1 Methyloceanibacter sp.
CCCGACCAGCTCAAGCACAACACCCGCGAGGTGACGGCGGCCTTCATCGCCTCCGGGATCGATCCTGGGAACCACATCGTCTTCAATCAGAGCCAGGTCTCGGGCCACGCCGAACTCGCCTGGATCTTCAATTGCGTGGCACGGCTCGGCTGGTTGAACCGCATGACGCAATTCAAGGAGAAGGCCGGCAAGGACCGCGAGGCTGCTAGCGCCGGGCTCTATGTCTATCCGAACCTGATGGCGGCCGACATTCTGCTTTATCACGCGACCCACGTTCCGGTCGGCGAGGACCAGAAGCAGCATCTGGAGCTTGCCCGCGACATCGCCCAGAAATTCAACAGCGACTTCGCCAAGACGATCGCGCGCGAAGGCTATCCCGGCGGCTTCTTCCCCTTACCTGAGCCTCTCATCACGGGCCCCGCCACGCGGGTGATGAGCTTGCGCGACGGCACGCGGAAAATGTCGAAGTCCGACGAGTCCGACATGACGCGCATCAATCTCACCGACGACGCCGACGCCATCGCCAAGAAGATCAGAAAGGCCAAGACCGACCCCGAGCCGCTGCCGTCAGAGGCGAAGGGATTGGAGGCGCGGCCTGAGGCCGACAATCTCGTCGGCATCTATGCGGGCCTCGCCGAGACGAGCAAGGAAGAGGTGTTGCGCGAGTTCGGCAACGCCACCTTCTCCAAGTTCAAGGAGGCGCTGGCCGAGCTGGCCGCGACAAGGCTCACGCCGATCGGCGAGGAGATGCGGCGCCTGATGGCGGACCCGGTGGAGATCGACCGCATCCTGAGCGAGGGCGCCGCCCGCGTTCACGCCATCGCCGACCCCATCCTCGCCAAGACCAAGGATATCGTCGGCTTCATCCGTGGTTGACGGATCAAGCTTCGCTCTGAACGCCGGTGCCGATCGGGCACGACACGCCCGTGCCGCCAAGCCCGCAATAGCCGTGCGGATTCTTGGCGAGATATTGCTGGTGGTAGTCTTCGGCGAAATAGAATTCCGGCGCAGGCAGGATTTCGGTGGTGACGGGGCCGAGCCCCTGCGCGGCGAGGGCGCGCCCATAGGCCTCCTTGGCGGCCTCGGCGGCCTTCCGCTGCGCCTCGGAATAATAATAGATGCCCGAGCGGTATTGCGTGCCCACATCGTTGCCCTGCTGCATGCCTTGCGTCGGGTTGTGGCTCTCGAAGAAGAGTTTCAGCAGCTCTTCATAGCTGACGCGCTTGGGGTCATAGACCGCGAGCACCGCCTCGTTGTGGCCGGTGCGCCCCGAGCACACCTCCTCATAGGTCGGGTTGGGCGTCAGGCCACCGGCATAGCCGACCGCCGTCACGGTGACGCCGGGGACCTGCCAGAACTTCCGTTCGGCGCCCCAGAAGCAGCCGAGCCCGAACAACGCCATCTCGGCGCCTTGCGGGTAAGGGCCTTTGAGGGAGGCCCCGTTCACGAAATGGGTCTGGGCGGTGGGCATCGCCTGCGCCCGGCCGGGCAACGCCTGGTCGGCGGAGGGCATGGACAGAGGTTTGCGCTTCAGAGTGAACATTTAGGTCTCCTTGGGACTGGGACCCCCCGATCCCGATTGCATTCTAATTGATGAATACTTCGACGGGTTTGCGCTTCTGCCCGAGCCAAAAAAGCAGCACGCCGAGAATGCCGAACACGACCCAGGTCGGCGCATGCAGGATGGTGGTCATGACCGGGTCCCACAAGAAGGGGCCGACACTGGTCTCGATCCACGCTTTAGTCGCCGCCAGGCTGTCGGGGTTAAGCGCTTGCCATTGCTCGCCCATGGGCGTGACCACCCACGCGCCGCCCCCCGCCAGACTTTTGGTGGCGTCGACGACGGCGGCGACCATGGCGAGCAACAAGAGCCAGACGCCAAAAATGCGCAAGAATACGAGCATGGAGCTACATTAGCGGGTGATTGCTGTTCCCCCTACATAAGCCATTGCCGCCTTATGTTCAAATCGGCGCTGCTTCAGGATTGCGTGATAGCGCTTGCCGCGAGGTATGGGCTCCGGCTGCGCCACTCAGCTAGCGCGGCAAGTCTGCTGCCAAGCCCGACCGGTTGGCGGCGTCGAGCAGTCTCTTGTCACGGGTCCATAAGCAACTGCCGGCAGTAAGCCGGACGGCTGCGAGAAGATGCGCGTCGATATAGCCGATACCTGTCCCATACAGCGCGTGCTTGACGATGAAATGCAGCACTTCAGTTTCGGTGGCAACGACGGCTTGCGGCAAATCGTGCAAGGCATCGAGGACAAGATCGCGTTGGCGTAGATCGCCAAGGGCGAGCTCGCCGATCACGAAGGCATGCGCCAAAACCCTTCCGCTTTCCAGCAGCCCTTCGAGCGTTGCATCGCCGAGGCGCAGATGGTCGACCCAGACGGACGTGTCGACCAGGATCACGCGCGTTTCGGCCGCCGCCGCGGCGGCGCCGCAAGCTTAGGCTCGCTGCCGCCGAGCCGCGCCAAGCGCCGGGCGCTTTCGCGCTCGATCAGCGCTTTCAGCGCTTCCCGGATCAGCGCGGATTTCTCCTGCAAGCCGGTGAAGGCCTGCGCCTTGGCCAGCAATTTATCGTCAAGCGCGAGTGTCGTGCGCATGTCATGCCTCATCTGCTGGCACGAATTTATCATCATTTGATGCAAAATTCCATGCCTATTGACACGTGCCTGACCTTCCTTGCCGTGCTGGCTGAGGGGCAGGGACCGGAACTCCGAGGCGTATTGAACCGGCAGGTCGCTTCGTTATAGTGCGCGCCTTGCTTGCTTAAGGAGGGGTGGCCGAGTGGTCGAAGGCGCACGCCTGGAAAGTGTGTAGACGGGTAACCGTCTCGAGGGTTCGAATCCCTCTCCCTCCGCCATCCTCCATCCGCCTTCGGCTTCTGGTGGCTCGCCACCCGCCAGCCAAAGGCCTAGGGTGATCCCCCGAAACCCTTACCAATCAAAGCGATCATAGCTCCTTCATCCAGGTCTACGCGTGCTCCCCTCCTTGTGGACCTCGCTTTGCAAGGCGGCGGCGCGCACGGAGCCTTCACCTGGGGCGTGCTCGATCGCTTGCTGGAGGAGCCTTGGCTTCGCATCGAGGGCATCTCGGGCACCTCGGCCGGCGCCATGAACGCGGCCGTGCTTGCCGATGGGTACTCCGAAGGAGGAGCGGACGGCGCGAGAGCGCGCCTCGAGCTCTTTTGGAAGCAGGTCTCCGACGGCGCTCGGTTCAGCCCCTTCCGGCGCAGCCCGCTCGACATTCTCCTCGGCCGCTGGACGCTCGACACCTCGCCCGTGTTCCTGGC
>JALHTP010000087.1 GCA_022865725.1 Methyloceanibacter sp.
ATCGGCACTAAAGCGACATTCAAGCAGCGCGGTGTGATGTCCGCTTTCGACCTCCCTTTGGACGTCAGCGCGCGGCCCGCTTATGTCGCCGACTGACCGATTTTGTTGCAAAAGTCGGCGGCACGCGCGCGCTACGCAATAATAGAATCCAAGAGGCCCGCCGCTTTGAATCATTCTTGCGCGACCCATAAGTCCTTGAACTAAAATTGCGTCGCGGAGAACTCAGAATCGTTTCGCAACACAATCGGCACCAAGCGGAAGTCAGCTGCCTCCGCGCGATATGTCCGCTTAACGGTCGAAACCAGACCAACTCGATGATGGCGGCTCAGGTCAGCAACTGACCGATGCTGTCGATAAAGTCGGCGCCGAGCGCGGGCAACAATCGAATCCAAGTGCGGAGTTTTTTGAATCGATATTGCGCGCCAGACTCCTATCTTGAATCAATGTTGCTCACTCGCCCCTCGAAAAACATTTATCGACAGCATCGACCCTGAACGGACTTCGCCTGCCTTCCAATTGGCCGAGGTCGCCGTGCCGAGGATGCTGTTCACCTACATCCTGCCGCTCATCGCGGAACTGTGGCCGCCGCCTGATCCTGCTTTGGCGTGAACGGCTCGGCTTTATCAACACCATCGACCCAAAGCGGACGTGCCATCCACGTTCACAAGTGTCTGCACTGCGGCGATGCAAACTGGTGGCGTTGGCCACTACATCCCCGGCATCGGCATGATCTCGATGATTTCTATCCATGCGCCTTGCATTTGCAGATAGGGATGGTCTTTGCCGAATATCTTCGTGGCCGCATCATTCGGCCTGCACAACCGAATAGCCTCCGATCTCATTTTTTGTGTTTGAGGCTCCGTTCGAGTCAACGCGCTTGGTCTTTCCCAAGGGTGCTCCGCCCTCGACAATGGACGTCTTATTAGCCTTCATCCACTTCATCCAGGCGTCCATCCCTTTCTTCTGCTGCTCAGGAGTGGAGCTTTTCTTCATCTTTTCGAACTCAGGTCCAGAAGCCATATACAGCACCATGAATTTTTTCATCGAGTCTTCCCTTGCTCTGCTGGAGATCAACCGACCGACTTAACCACATTTCGCCCTGGCGATGGCGTTGTCAGGCAGTGTCAAACTAATGCGAACCAGACAGCGAAGTGCGCGAAGCGGATTGCGTCAGGCTGCCAGTTGACGCCACTCGGCCAACGCGGCGAAGCGGTGCTGCTTAAAGATGTCGCGTCGGCTGAGGTGGCGATCGTGGTTAAAGTGATTGTGGATCGAGGCGTGGACGGCGGCGAATTTCTGCAGGGTCTTGACGTCCCGGAATTTCGCCATTGCCCCTTCGGCCGCGGGTGATGCGATCTTTGCGGGCGCGGCCAAGCGACGAATTAAGGAGTAGACCGAGCTACTTTTCAACGATCGCGTAGCCATGCTTCTTCCAGTCGATCATCCCGCCGGAGAGATGCGACACCTGGGTATAGCCGAGGCTTGCCAACTCCCGCGCCGCGATCTCGCTCATTCGGCCGCTTCGACAATACAACACGATCTTTGCGTTCTTGTCCGCAGGTAGCTTGTCAAGATTAGCGGCGATCTTGTCAAAGACGATGAAGGCGTCGGTACTTTTGATCTCGCCCTCGTAAGGCGTGTGCACGTTGACGAAGAAGAAATCCTTCTTTTGCAGCATTGCGGCCAGCTGCGTGCTGGTCAGCGTCGTGAAATTCGCGTCTGCCGCCGCCAACGCCGGGAGCCTACCGCCGAACAACGCGACGGTGCCCGTCGCAACGAGCAGCAGCGCCGAGCGCCGGCTCAATGCATGTTTTGTTCTAACGGGTTCCATGGTCTTCCTCCTTCGCGGAATCGCAGTCGCCTGATCTTTCTGACGACCCTTTCCACTCGTTTGCCGTACCCGACATCGTGTGTCCATCCGTACATCGAAAAGGCGATGGCCGCTAGCAGGATGATCGCAGCTGGGATGGCCGATCACGTCCAGTGGCCGATCGGCTGAGGAGACCCACGCCAAGCCAGCCGCGACGAGCCGGTGAGTCCGACGCTATGGCAAAAAAAATCGCCGCCGGAACTCGGCGGCGACAAGGTTGCGGTGAGTGTGCATGAAATAGCCGATGTCAAAGTACCTCTGCCATCTCCAGCGCCCATAGCGGCGACAGGAGCGCGTCGATGACGGAGCCCTTCACGCCCGGACCAAGCCGCTGCAGTGTCACCTGGGCTCCGTTTGCGAAGCGCACTCCGTCGTGGAATTGGCCGATCTCTAGGCGCGTGAAAGTGACGTCCTCGTCTGCCATCACCCCGCAGGCGTTCTGCACTACCTGAGAGATTCCCTCAAGCCTGAGGTGCGTATCATCGGCCATGCACACGGCGGTCGAGACATCGCCCGGGGCAATGAAGCCGACGGTAGGCATTGTCAGACAAACCTGGCTCTGGCGGGCGGTCGACAACGAGGGTGAGGTGCTGGATTTCCTCGTCCAGCGCAGACGGGATGCCCAAGCCGCAAAGAAACTCATGGTGAAATTGCTTAAGAAGCACGGCTTTGCGCCGAGCCGGGTTGTGACCGACCGGCTGCGATCCTATCCGGCAGCGTTCCGCGCGATCGGGCTCACGGCTGAGCACGATCGGGGCTTGCGAGCAAACAACAG
>JALHTP010000088.1 GCA_022865725.1 Methyloceanibacter sp.
CTTCGTCTCGGCATTGAGCGCCACGGGCATGGTGCCGTCTTGCCCCGGAACCGGCGGCTCGAAGCCGCCCGAGGTCAGCACCGTGCCGCATTCCTTCGGCAGCTGAGCCATGGTGAGCGGTGGCCTGCCCACCCACGGCTTGGCGCCTGGAACAGCCGGCTTTGCCATCTCGATCGCGGCCTTTTTCAGCATCGCGTACCAATTGGTGAGCTCCTGGCCGCAGCCATTGTCGCCCGTGGCCGGCTTCTGATTCTCGCAGCCTTCCGCGCCGGGCGGGCAGGTGAGGCGCACATGGAAATGATAATGGTGGTTCCACCACGGCCTCACTTTGCCGAGCCACGATGTGTCCTTGCCGATTGCAGCCGCTTGCTGGCAGAGCGCCTTCTTGATGGCGGGATGCACGAAGATGCGCGCGACTTGCGGATAGGAGGCGGCCCGCCTGATCAACTTCATCTGCAGCGTCGTGAAGATGGCCGGATCGACGCTGAATGGGTCCTTCAGCATCGACACCGCGCTCATGTCCTCCCGCTCCTGCGGGGTCAGGATGTGGTCGGGCATGGCGGTGAGCCAGATATCGGCGTCGAGCCCGATCTGGTGGCTGGTATGGCCGGTCAGCATGGGACCGCCGCGCGGCTGCGACATGTCGCCGACCAACAGCCCCGGCCAGCCGTCGAGCGCGCGCGTGTCGCTCGCCAGCCGCTCGAGATAATCCAAGAGGCGCGGGTTGCCCCAATTGCGGTTGCGTGAGAGCCGCATCACCTGCCAGTCGGGCCCGTTGATCGGCAGCGACACGCCGCCGGCGAGGCAGCCTTTGGCATAGCCGCCGATGGAGCGGGCGGCGAGCGGGGCGGGCACCGGCGCGGCTCCGAACAGCTCTCGCGCGGGTGGCGGCTTCGGCTTGGGTGGACCCTTCTTGGCGGCGGGCTTGACCGCGGGTTTCGGGAGGGTGGGCGTCGCGGCGGTCTTGGATGGGCCGGGCTGCTCGGCCGCCACCGCCACCGCTCCGCAAAACACGATCAGCGTCAGGCCCAAGATCAGCCTTCGCATCGGCACTCGACCCGTTCCGTTAGGCCCTCTGGAGCATGATCCGGAAAAGTGGGAACCGGTTTTCCGATAAGATCATGCTCAAACAAGACTCTAGAGCGCTATCGCGATTCACTCTCTGGCGATAGCGCTCTAAGCCGCCGACCCTAGCACAAATGATGGCGGCAATTGGAACGCCGCCCGAGCGCGAGCGAGGCGCGCGTTCAGCTGATATTCAGACGGGGACAACTAGGCTCCGGTCTTGATCGGGAAACCTCTGCTCCCGACATCAACAGATCAGCGGGCCGCCATCAAAAGGGGGAGGCCCGCTTTGAGGGAGACCCAGACTCATGCGCCGCCTTGTCCTCTTGGCCGGCTTGCTCGGCCTCATGCTCGCTTATCCCGCCATCGCCGAGGCCCAGATCGTCGCCAAGGTCAATTTGTCGAGCCAGCGCATGGACGTGTATGTGGACGGTGCGCCACGCTATAGCTGGCCGGTGTCCACGGCGCGGGCAGGCTACCGGACGCCGACCGGCACGTTCAGGCCGACGGCTGTCGTCCGCTACCACCGCTCCACGATCTATAGCGGCTCGCCGATGCCCTATTCGATCTTCTTCCTGCGCGGCTACGCGATCCACGGCTCCTACGAGGTCAAATATCTCGGGCGTCCCGCCTCGCATGGCTGCATCAGGCTGGCGCCCTCGAACGCCGCCGCGCTCTATTCGCTGGTGCAGCAGCACGGCGCCGGGAACACGGTCATCAAGATCAGCTATTAGCGCTTGAAGATACGCGGTGAAGTCTCCTCTTGCCGGCTCTCTCAGCGCCCGCAACTTGACGGCGCCGGCGCGCCTCTGAAGCGGTCGCCCATCCAGGCGAGCGCGGCGTGCACGCTGTCCTTGGCGGCGAAAGTATGCGTCACGCTGGGGAGCTCGACGAAGCTGACGCGTGTGCCTTGCTTGCAGAGATGCTCGCCGAATTGCTTGGTGATCTCCGGCCTGACCGTCGTGTCGGCGGTGCCTTGCGCGAGAAACACCGGCGCGCCGGCCGGCGCCTGGCCCGGCGTGTTCTTGAGCATGGTTGAGCGCCACGGCTCGACCTCGGTGGGATTGGCCTTGAGGAACTGCTCGCCGGCGAGCGGCTTGGTGGCCTGGTCGATGGCTTCGAACTCGGCGATCGACTCGATGCAGTCCCGCGCGATTCTCTCATAGGCCGGCATGGCCGCGGCCGTGACCAGGCTGGTTGCCGGATCGTTCAGCAGACGCGACCAGGAATAGATTGTCATGGCGGTGAGATCCTTGCCGCCGGGGCTCGACTTGTCGGCGTCGAACAGCTCGATGAGATAGGTCGCCGGCGCCGCCGCCGCGACGCCGACGAGCTTCAGGTCGGGCGCGTAGCTCGTGGCAATCTCGCCGGTATAGAGCGAGGCATGGCCGCCTTGGCTGTGGCCCCACACCGCGAAGCGGTTGGAGGCGGCGGCGTCGGGCATATCGCGCGCCGCGCGCACCGAATCGAGCACCGCGCGTCCCTCGCTCACGCCGATCAGATAAGGGTGGATCATGCCCGGCACGCCCAAGCCCGGATAGTCGGTGGCGACCACCACATAGCCCTGGCGCAGCATGTTGGCCAGTCCCCAGATCATGCCGGAGACGTCCGGCATCAGCGACGGCGCGCAAGCCTCGACCACCCCGCTCGTCGGATGTGCCCAGGCGATCACGTTGCGCCCGCCTGGGGGTGCCGCTCCCGGCGGAATGAAGATTGCGCCGGACACCTCGATCGGCTGCCCCGAAAGCCCGGTCGAGCGATAGAGGATGCGGAAGGCATTGCCCCCTCCCGGGCCGCCGCCCTCGAGCGGCCAGACCCTGATGATCGATCCCGGCCCCTCAGCGGCCACGGCGGGCGTCACGTCGCAGAGCGCGCCCAGACTGAGCAGAAAGCCAAGGCTAAGGGCAGGTGCGGACTTTGCCGCGCGCTTGAGGCAGGCTTCGATCTTCTGCATTCCAATCCCCCGACTGATCGTAGGCGGGAGGGATATAGCCCCAATCTTTGGCCCTTCTGCAATAGCAAGCGCCGGATTTCAGCCCTAGAGGTGACCATTTCATTCCGCATTCATCCGGGGCACAATCGCGACCGAACGCAAGAGACTGGCCCGCGAGCGACTTTCCGCGGGTGCTTGAGCAGCGGGGATAGAACGAATGTCATCAGGAGCAGCGACGCTCGCCGCCTTGATCAACCGTGTGGGCGACCTGGCGACGCCCTTCTCCATCGAGCTGCCTGACGGCGAGAAGCGGAACGTGGGCCAAGGCAAGGCGGAGTTTCATGTGGGCTTGCGCAACGAGCGCGCGCTCCGGGCGCTCCGCACTCTCGACGAGGGCAACATCGCCGAGGCCTATCTGCAAGGCGATATCGACCTCGAAGGGGACATGCTGAAGCCTTTCGGCTTGCGCGCCCATCTCGACGACCGTCATCCGCTGGTTGCCGCCTGGCGCTTCCTCGAGCCGCTGCTCTTCGGGCAGGTCTATACCAACAAGCAGGCGATCGCCTCCCACTACAACGCCGACCCGCAGCTCTTTCTGAGCTTTCTGGATCCGGTCTTCCCGGCCTACAGCCAGGGCGTCTATGCCAATGACGAGGAGCCGCTGGCCAACGCTCTCCAGCGGAAGTTCGACTGGGCCATCGCGCAATGCCAGCTTGGCCCGGGCAAGACGGTGCTCGAGATCGGCCCTGGCTGGGGCGCCTTTGCCGGCCACGCGCTGCAATCGGGCGTGCGCTTCACCGGCATCACCAATTCCGAGGTCTCGCAATCCTATCTCAGGAACAAGCTCGCCAATTTCGGCGACCGCTTCGACATCCTGCTCACCGACTTCTACGACTTCGAGCCGAAGGAGCCCTTCGACGCCATCGTCATCATGGGTGTCATCGAGCATCTCCCCGACTACGAGCGCGTGCTGAAAAAGTTCCAACGGTTGCTCAAGCCGGGGGGGCGCGTCTTCCTCGACGGCAGCGCCGCCAAGAAGAAATACGAGCTGTCGACCTTCATGGTGCGGCACATCTATCCGGGCAACCACTCCTTCCTCGTGCTCGACGATCTCTTGAACAAGCTGGCCAAGACCGATCTCGAGCTGATGGAGGTGCAGAACGACCGCTGGAGCTATTTCCTGACCTTCCGGCAATGGGCGCGGAACCTCGATGCCAACCGGGACTACGTGACGCGCACCTTCGGTGATTTTGAGTTCCGTAAGTTTCGTCTCTATCTTTGGGGCGCCACTTACGAGTTTCTTACCCACAATCTCGATTGCTACCGGCTGATCCTGGAAAAGCCGCAAGCCGCCTGATACGGGCAGGTTGCTTGGCGGCGGAAACTACGGCGAGGAGGACGTCCACGATGTGCAACTGCGAGCGCGACTGCACCCATATCTCACGACGAAGCGTTATGGCGGGAGGCGCTGCGCTCATCGCGACGAATGCCTTTGCGTTCCGTCGGGCCCGGGCCGAGCAGTCGCAATCCTCATCACCTCTGCCGAACGCCATCCCGCCTGCCGAGGCGCTGGACCGGCTGATGCAGGGCAATGCCCGCTATGTGGCGGGCGAGACCGAGTGCAAGGACTTCTCGATCGGCCGCGCCGAGCGCGCGGGCGCGCAATACCCCATCGTGGCGGTGCTGAGCTGCTCCGACAGCCGCGTGTCGCCCGAGCTTCTCTTCGAGCAGGGACCGGGCGACATTTTTGTCGTGCGCGTTGCCGGCAATTTCGTCAATACGGATGGGCTGGCGAGCATGGAATATGCGGTCAAGATTTTGGGCGTGCCGCTTCTGATGGTGCTCGGCCACACCAATTGCGGCGCCATTTCAGCGGCGGTCAAGGTCGTGACGGAGCACGCGGAGCTGCCGGGCCATCTGCCGGAGCTGGTCGAGTCCATCGAGCCCGCGGTCATTACCGCTCATGCGAAACATCCGAGCGATCTCGTCGCCGCCACCATCGAGGAAAACGTGCGCCTCAACGTCAAACGGCTGATCGACGACACTCCAATCCTCGCCGATGCCCTTGCCGCCAAGAAGATCGCGATCTCGGGTGGCGTCTACGATATTGCCACCGGCAAGGTGGGTTTGATCTGAGCTCAGGTCGGGACCAAGCGATGCAGGATGCTCTGGAACGCTGGCGGTCCGAGAAGACCGCCGCTTTTCTCTCGGGCGCCGTCGCTGCGTCTGAGCGCGACCCGGCCAAGGCCGCTTTGTTCGGGCAGATGGCAGCAGCGGCCGAGACGCAGGCCGGCATCTTGGCCAAGGAGCTTGGCAAGGTTCCTTCGTTCGAGCCGGCGCTCCGCTCGCGGCTCACCGTCTTCCTCATCAAGATCTTCGGTCCGCGCGCCATGCGCCCGATCCTGTCGGCCTCGAAAGTCAGAGGCGTCTCCGTCTATAGCGGGACGGTGCCGGCGGGTCATCCCTGGCCCACCTCCGTGGAAGCGGTGGGAGCGCGCCATCGCGGCCTCGGCGGCGGCACGCTTCGCGCCAGCGTCTTCGGGGTAAATGACGGGCTCGTCTCCAACACCTGTCTTGTGATGGGGGTTGCAGGCGCTGCCGTGGAGCCTGGCATTATTCTGATCACCGGCGTGGCGGGGCTGCTCGCCGGCGCCTTCTCTATGGCGGCGGGAGAGTTCATCTCGATGCTCTCGCAAAAGGAGATGTTCGAATATCAGATCGGCCAGGAGAAGGACGAGCTTGAACGCTATCCGGCCGAGGAGGCTGAGGAACTCGCTTTGATCTACGCCGCCCGCGGCGTGCCACTGGACGAGGCCCGCGTCATCACCAAGAAGCTGATCGCGAATCCCGAGCAGGCGCTCGATACGCTTGCGCGGGAGGAGCTTGGCCTCAACCCCGACGACCTCGGCTCGCCCATTGGCGCGGCTCTCTCCTCCTTCATCGCCTTCTGCATCGGCGCGAGCCTGCCCCTCATTCCGTTCCTGCTCGGCTTGAGCCACGGCGTGCTCATCGCCGCCACGCTCTCGGGCGCTGCCTTGTTCGTGGTCGGCGCCGTGCTCAGCCTGTTCTCGGGTAAGAGCGCATGGCTTGGCGGCTTGCGCATGCTCTTGATTGGCGCCGCCGCCGCGGGGGCAACCTACGGGATCGGCTCGCTGTTCAACGTCTCGGGGTTGTGAGCGGCCAACGCCAAACATGAGCGATTTTTCGTACCAAGCTCATGCAGCATTATGCGTGCGCTAACATCGGGAAGAACAATGGAACCCAAGTTCGCGGGACCTGCGCTAGCCTCTTCGCTCCGAGACGACATGGGAGCGCAAGATGGCCAAGGTTCAGTTGCTACAGCGATTGAGGCTGGTGTCGGGTCCGAGCCCGCATCCCGCCCCGGCTCCCCTCTTTAAACCGATCGCCCCGGTGCAGGACGCTGATCAACGCAGTTTGAGCTTTCCCCGCGGGCCTGCGCCCGGCACGCGGCTTTCGCCGGACTTCGTGCGCGAGATCGGCCGCTTCGCCTATCTGTGGGCGTGGCCGCTGGTCGACATCTACAATCGCTACAATTCGTTCAAGCGGGTGCACCGTCCGCTTCTCATCGGCGGCATCGCGCCGGTCGCGCCCATCAATCACCTCGCCATGCTGCACGACTATATCGGCTGGAAGCAGCGCTACATCACCTCCCCCAGCCAGGATCTCGTCTATGGCTTCGGCATTTTCGATCTTGGCCGCGAGCCGGTGGTCGTCCAGGTCCCCGACTTCGGCAAGCGCTACTGGGTCTATCAGGCGACCGATCTCAGGACCGACGGCTTTGCCGAGCTCGGCACCATGTACGGCACCAAGCCCGGTTTCTATCTGCTGGTCGGCCCCGACTGGAGCGGCCAGGCGCCCTCCGGCATCGCCGCGAGCTTCCGCGCCTCGACCAATATCGGCACCATCGTCCCGCGCGTGTTCCAGGCGGACGATCCGGCCGACAATGCAGCGCTCCAGCCGCTCATCCAACAGATCATGGCCTACCCGCTGTCGGAGTTCGACGGCACCGTCAAGACCAAGGACTGGTCCAAAATCCCGAGCCTCCCCTGGATCAAGCTCAGCGACGAGGAATGGAATTGGGTGGAGCCTTCGACTTTCTTCGACGTGCTTCCCGAGGTGCTCGGCGCCGCCCGCCCGCTGCCCGGCGAGGAGGCGCTCTACGCGCTGGTCCGTTCGGTCCTCGACGCGGCAGGCGCCGACCGCGCCTTGCGCAAGGCGCTGAAGGAGGCCGCGAGCGAGGCCGACGAGGCGCTGGTGAAGCCGCTGCTCGAGTTCCGTAATTTCAACATCCCGCTCCCCGACAACTGGACCACGGTCGTCAACAGCGCGGAGTTCGGCACCGACTATTACACGCGCACCGCGGTGGCGAAGTCGAACATCCTCATCAACCGGCCACGCGAGACGCGCTATTTCTATCAGGACCTCGACCGCAGGGGCGCGCGCCTCACCGGCGCCGAGCGCTACACCGTGACCTTCAAGGAGACGCCCCCCGGTCGACGGCTTCTGGTCGATCACCCTTTACAACAAGCATCACTTCTTCGCGCCGAACGACCTCAACCGCTTCTCGCTCGGCACCACGAACAAGGGGCTTCGCTACGAAGCCGACGGCTCGCTGGTCATTTATGTGCAGAACGAGCGGCCCGACGCGGACAAGGTGTCGAACTGGCTGCCTTCGCCCGCCGAGGAGTTCTCCCTGTTCATCCGCGCTTATTGGCCGCTTGCGCCAATTCAGGTGGGGCGCTGGACGCCCCCGCCCGTGGTCCCGGTTTAGTTTTCGTCGTCCTGCCTCTCCGCTGTTATGTCAGCAGCAAAGCAAGCTCCGTCATACCGGCGAACGCCGGTATCCAGAACCGCTTGCTCCGAGCCGCTCGCCACTGGATCCCGGCATTCGCCGGGATGACGTGGCGACGGCGGTGAAACATTGACGCAAATGAAGAGACGCTGGGCGACGGACGCTTAAGCACCGCGGGTGAACGCGGCCCGATGCTTAATGCGACCTTCAGGGTTTCCCGCGAAACTCCGGCCAACATCCCGGAGGAAACCACCCCATGATCCGCAAGGTTTCGGTCGCCGCGCTCATTGCCGCCTTCACTCTTGCCACCACGCCGAGCTTCGCCTGCACCGGCATCAGCCTCAAAGCGGGCGACGGCGCCGCCATCCGCGGCCGCACGCTGGAATTCGGCTTTCCCATGCAGTCCAAGGTGATCGTCGTCGCCGCCGGCAAGGAGCTGAGCGGGACGCTGCCCGATGGCAGCAAGGGGCTCATCTATACGAGCCGCTACGGTTTTGTCGGCGCCAATGCGCTCGGCCTTCCCGTCATCCTCGATGGCATCAACGATCAGGGCCTCTCCGTCGGCCTGTTCTATTTCCCGGGCTACGCCAAATATGCCGACGTGACCAAGGAGAACGCGAGCCACGCGCTGGCGCCGCAGGAGTTTGGCGTCTGGGCGCTCGCCAATTTCGCCACCGTCGATGAGGTGAGAGAGGCGGTGAAGACTATCGTGCTCGTGCCGACGCCGGCTCCCGGCCTCGGCAGCCCGCAAGGCGCGGTCGCCGGCGCGCATTTCTTCCTACAGGACAAGACCGGCAAGTCGATCGTGGTCGAGCCCATCGACGGTACGCTCAAGGTGCATGACGCGCCGCTCGGCGTGATGACCAACGCGCCGACCTACGATTGGCACATGACCAACCTCGCCAACTACATCAACCTCTCGGTGAAGGACGTGACTTCCGCCAAGGTCGGCCCGCTCACCATCCAGGCCTTCGGCTCCGGCTCCGGCCTGCTCGGTCTTCCCGGCGACTTCACCCCGCCCTCGCGTTTCGTCCGCGCCGTCGCCTACAGCCAGTCCGCCGCCCCGAACAAGACGGCCGACGACGCGGTGCTCGCCGCCTTCCATATCCTCAACCAGTTCGACATTCCCGAGGGCTCGGTGGTGAACGCCGCGATCGGCGAGCCCGCCGACGAGATCACCGAATGGACGAGCGTCGCCGACTTGCAAAATCTCCGCTGGTATTTCCGCACCCATACCGACCAATCGATCCGCGTGGTCGATCTCAAACAGGCGCTCGCCGCCGCCAAGGGCCAGATCTCGACCATCGAGATGGAGGGCACGACGGAGACGATCGGCAATGTGTCGGCGGGCGTGACCAGCGTAAAGCCGGCGTCGAAATAGGAGGCAGTCGCATGATCCGCAAAGTCGCAACCGCGGCGTTGATCGCCGCTTTCACCTTCGCCACCACGCCCAGCTTCGCCTGCACCGGCATCAGCCTGAACGCCACGGACGGGACGATAGTGCGCGGCCGCACCATGGAGTTCGGCTTCCCGCTCTCCTCCAACGTCATCGTCATCCCGGCAGGCACCGCGCTCACCGGCACGCTGCCTGACGGCAAGCCGGGCCTCGGCTTCACCACGAAATATTCCATGGTCGGCGCCAACGCCGTCGGCCAGACCGTGGTCCTCGACGGCCTCAACGACCAGGGCCTGAGCTTCGGCCTGTTCTATTTCCCGGGCTTTGCCGAATATCCGCCCGTCACGCCGGAGAATTGCGGCAAGGCGCTGGCGCCGTTCGAGTTCGGCGCCTGGGTGCTCGGCAGTTTTGCCTCCGTCGATGAGCTGAAAACGGCGCTTGCGCAGAGCGGGGCCGTTGTGGTCGACACGCCGGCCCCCGGCTTCGGCTCGAGCCCGTCGCATTATTTTGTGCGCGACAAAGGCGGCAAGTCGATCGTCATCGAGCCGCTCGGTGGCAGCTTGAAAGTATTCGACGCGCCGCTCGGCGTGGTCACCAACGCGCCGGCCTATGACTGGCACACCACGAACCTGCGCAACTATCTCAATCTCAGCGTGACGAATGTGCCGCCGCTCGACCTCGGCGGCCTCAAGCTCAGCCAGCTCGGCGAGGGCGCCGGCATGCACGGGCTGCCGGGCGACTTCACCCCGCCGTCGCGCTTCATCCGCGCCGTGGCCTTCACGCAGTCTGAGGTTCCCTCGGCGACGGGCGACGAGGCGGTGCTCAGCGCCTTTCATATCCTGAACCAGTTCGACATTCCGCGCGGCAGCGTGCGCGACAAGACCAACGGCGATCTCGAGCTGACCCAGTGGACCGCGGTGTCCGACACGAAGGCGCTCCGCTGGTACTTCAAGACCTATGACGACCAGACCATCCGCGTGGTCGACGTGCAGAAGGCCGTCGAGGCGGCCAAGGGTCAGATTCGCACCATCAAGATGGAGTCGGAGCAGCCCATCGTCGACACTTCGGCGGAGTTCATGAGCGGAAAGCAGGCCGCGGGCACCGGGCAGTAGCCAACGGTTCGGTACTCTCCAAGCCTGAACTGGGGGCCTCGGGGGAAAACCCCCGGGGCCCTTCTCTTTTGCGCGCCGCTCGCGCCCGGAACCTTACCTCTTGGAAACTTGTTATCGGCTCGCTTAAGCCCCAGACTGGCTAAGTGGCAGGGCCGAGCAGCCGAGCCCTCTATCGGCGAATCGAGCGTCTTGCTATGCCCGGGAAACGCCTGTCCGGAGGATTTGTGATGCCGCCTCGCTCGCCTTTCCCCCTGCTCACCACGCCGTCAGAGTCCCGCACCGCCACGCTGCAAGGACTGCTGATCGGCGCCATCGTCATCGCCGGGCTCTATGTGGCGCGCGAAGTGCTGCTGCCGCTCGCCCTCGCCGTCCTGTTGAGCTTCGTGCTCACCCCGCCGCTCCTGCAGCTTCGCAGCATCAAGGTGCCGCGCGTGCTCGCGGTCGGCATCGTCGTGGCGATCGCTTTCGGCTTCATCTTCGCGCTCGGCTGGCTGATGTCGCGCGAAGCGGCCAAGCTAGCTGCCGACCTGCCGAAATATAGCGCCACGCTCTCGGAGAAGATTCAGTCGCTGCGCGACAGCACCAAGGAATCGCAGGTGCTGAAGAAAGCGGGCGACGTGCTCACCGACCTGCAGCAACAGCTCAACCAGCCCTCCGCCGGGGCGCCTCCCGCGCCGGGTGTCGGGACCCCGGCGTTGCGGCCAAGCGACAAGCCTATCCCGGTGGAGATCCAGGAGCCGGAACCGTCGGGCTGGGGCCTCTATCAGACCATCGTCGGCACGCTGCTGCCGCCGCTCGCCACGGCCGGCATCGTGCTGCTGTTCGTCATCTTCATTTTGCTCCAGCGCGAAGATCTACGCGACCGGCTGATCAGGCTATTCGGCGGCGCCAACCTCCAGCGAGCTACCTCGACCATGAGCGACGCGGCGACCAGGCTCAGCCGCTATTTCCTGAGCCAGGTGCTGATCAACGTCGCCTATGGCACGCTGATCACCCTGGCGCTTTGGGCGATCGGCCTGCCGAGCCCCATCGCCTGGGGCATCCTCGCCGGGCTGATGCGCTTCGTCCCCTATGTCGGCGTCTTTATCGCTGTCAGCGTGCCCTTGCTCATCGCCGCCGCCATCGATCCCGGCTGGGCCACTTTCATCGAGGTGCTGGTGCTGTTCGTGGTCGGCGAAATGGCCATGGGCCAGGCGGTCGAGCCAATGGTGTTCGGGCGCGGTACCGGCGTGACGCCGATCGCGGTCATCGCCTCGACCGTATTCTGGACCTGGCTATGGGGCCCGCTCGGCCTGCTGCTCGCCATGCCCATGACGGTCTGCCTCGCCGTGCTCGGCCGCCATGTCGAAGGATTGGAGTTTCTCGACGTGCTGCTGGGCGATGAGCCCGCTCTGACTCAGCCGCAGAGCTTCTACCAGCGCGCGCTCACGGGCGACGCGGCCGAGGCCACCTACCAGGCGGAGCTTGCCCTCAAGGACCAGAGTCTGGAGACCTATCTCGACAAGGTCGCGCTCACCGGCCTCAAGCTCGCCGAGCGCGATTACGAGCGCGGCGTGATCGACGTCGAGCAGGAGGTGAAGATCTCCAACACGGTCAAGGAGATGATGGACAACCTCGCCGATTTCGAGCCGCGCCGCTGGTTCGCCAAGCTTCGCCCGGCGCCCGAGAAAAACGGCAAGGACAAGGAGGAAGCGAGCGGCCTTGCGACACTCGCCGCCGCCGAGAGCGGCGAAGGCGAGCACGGCAAATTGCCCGTGGTCGAGCGCGACCAGCTTGCTCCGGGCTGGGTGGTCGACGAGCCGATCCTGTCGATCGGCGGGCGCAATGCGCTGGATGCCGCCGCCGCCGACATGCTGGCCGGCGTGTTGCGGAAGCGGGGACTCGGCGTCAAGGAATATGGACCGGAGGTCGTCTCGGCGGCGCATATCACCACGCTGGCCGGGACCGAAGCCAAGCTCGTCTGCCTGTCTTATCTCGGTATCGGCAACGGTCCCGCGCAGATCCGCTATCTGGTGCGGCGCTTGCGGCGCATCCTCCCCGAGGGCACGATTATCATGGTCTGCTTCTGGGCCGAGGAAGGCGACACGCTCTCCGTCAAATCCGTGCGGGAGAACAGCGAGGCCGACGCCTACGCCACGTCACTTCACGAGGCCATGGAGCTTTGCGTGAAGGCCGCCAAAGGCGAGCTGAAGAGCAAGCTTGCGGAGGCGTCAGAGCCCGCCGCCGAGGCCGGAGGGACTTCGCCCGCGCCTGCATCCGCGCCGGCGCCGCAGTCAGGCTCTGCTCCCGACAAGCCCAAGCGCGAGCCTAGACGTAAATCACAGAGCGCCGTTGCTTGAAGTCGTGCATGGTGACGACGGTCGCGATCGCCTTGGCGATCTTGGCGCCGCCTTGCACCGAAGGCTCGATGTCGTTGGCGTAGTCGGCGTCGTCGACGAAGACGAGTCTAAGGTCGATGACGGGCAGCCCGCGGGAAAACGCCTCGCGCAGGATGACATCGTTGAACACGCTCAAGCCCGTCGCCGCGATCGCCCGCGTCGTGGGATCCTGATAGCGCGCCTCGTAGATGGTGCAGATTGCGGTGGGCAGCTTCCGCGCCAGCACGCCTTCGAGCATCGCGGCGTAGTCCTTCTTGAACGCGGCCTTGATCTTGGCGAGCTTGTCGAGCACCTCGGCCACCGAATGCGCCTTCTCCTCGATCAGTCCCTTCTCTTCCAGCGCGTTGTTGCCGCCGACCGACACCACGAGATGCGTCGCATCCGAGGGCATGGCAGCGAGCTGGGTCTCGATGTCCGCCGTGGTCGAGCCGTCGCGCGCGGCGAGCGTCGCGGTCGAGCCCGCCGGCAGCAGAGCGCCAAGCTGCTTGATCACGTCCGGCCCGTCGCCGACATAGGCCTTGTTGTCGAAGATCGAATCGCCGAGCAGCACGACATTCATGGGAGCGCCCTTTTCCGCGCGGGCCGGTAACGCGCTTGCGCCCGCCAGGAGCGCCATGCAGGCCAAGAGGGTACGGCGGTTAGGCGCCGGCGTCGCATCCTTCATCTCTGTCCTTCCCATACAAGCGAGGCTTCTTCCCCCCCCTCACCTGCGGGGAGAGGGTCCGGGTGAGGGGTTTTAAGGGCTGGATTGGGCTCGCGCCAAGCCCCCCTCACCCTTTCCGCCATGCGACTTGCGCGCCTAGCGATGCGCTACCGCTTCCGCTACTTTGAGCGCCGCGCGCGCAAGTTCGCGGCAGAAAGCCCTCTCCCCCAAGGGGAGAGGAGCCCCGATGATTCAGACGGCTGACGATGCGGCCACTCGCGTGCGTGCGGCATGACCGAACAGGAGCGCGACCACGCCGCCGAGCACAAGCGCGCCCGCCAGAAACAGCAGCGCCGCCGTGAACGAGCCCGTTTCCTGCTTGATCACGCCGATGATCGGAGGCCCTACCAATCCGCCTGCATTGCCCAGCGAATTGACCAGCGCGAGCCCCGCCGCGGCGCCCGTGCCGGTCAGGATCGACGTCGGCAGCGACCAGAACGTGCCGATGGCGGCATAGGTGCCGACCGTGGCGAGGGTGAGCGCGGCGAGGGTGAGGGCAAGCGGCCCAGTGAAAGCCGACCAGGCGAAAGCGGCGCCGGCAAAGAAGAGCGGCAGCGCCACATGCAGGATGCGCTCGCCGGTCCGGTCCGAATGCGCGCCCCACAGCACCATCGCGATGGCGGCAAAGAAATACGGGATGGCGGTGAGGAAGCCGATTTTGAGCGGCGCGAGCCCGTAGGTCTGGATCACTTGCGGCATCCAGAAGCCCACGCCGTAGAAGC
>JALHTP010000089.1 GCA_022865725.1 Methyloceanibacter sp.
GAGATAGGTGGAAAGTCTCTGCTTCATGGCTTGGCCCTGAAGCTCGGGCGAATGACCGGGTCCTCCGGCCTTTGCGCATGGCCTTCCGCCGCGCTGCTCTTGGCGCTCTGCGCCTTGGCGGCCTTTGCAGCCTTGCGCTCCTCGGCGAGGTAGCGATAGGCGGAGACCGGGATCGCCGCCAGATAGGCCAAGGAGCCAAGCGCAAGCGTCAGCGAGGGATAGGTCAGGAGCAGTGCCATGAACAAGGCCGCGAGCACGAACACGGGCAGCACATACTCGCGCGCGATCTTCTGCCCGATCAGCTTGCCCGAGAAGGTCGGCACCCGGCTCACCATGAGAAGGGCGATGCCGAGCGTATAGAACAGCACGAGCGGCGTCAGCGTCGGCACGTGCAGCCCAAGATCCTCCGCATAGATGGGCAGTAGAAGAATGAGCGCGCCCGCGGGGGCCGGCACGCCGACGAAATAATTGCTTTTCCAGGCGGGCGCGTCGGTCGCATCGAGCGAGACATTGAAGCGCGCCAGCCTGAGCGCCGAGCAGACCGCAAAGACCAGCACCGCGATCCAGCCCAGGCTCTTGAGGTCGTCGAGCGCCCAGTTGAACATGATGATGGCCGGCGCCACGCCGAAATTGACGAAGTCGGCGAGGCTGTCGAGTTCGGCGCCGAACCGCGAGGACGCTTTGAGCAAGCGCGCGACACGGCCGTCGATCCCATCGAGAAACGCGGCGAACACCAGCGCCGCCACCGCCAAATCCCACCGATGCTCGATGCCCATGCGGATGGCGGTAAGCCCCGCGCAGAGCCCGACCAGGGTGAAGATGTTGGGGATGAGGACCCTGACCGGCACCTGGCCGCGGGCGAACACATTCGGCCGCCGCTTGCGCTCGTCCCGGTCCGGATCGAAGGGAGGAAACATGACGCTAGCCCTCCGTCACGCCGGACTCTGTCACAGGCCTCACTTGACGCGCCTCCTCGCTACGCACCAACTCCGCCAGCATCGTCTCGCCGCCGATCGCCGTCTGGCCGATTTCGGCGAGAATCCGGGCGCCTTCAGGCAGATAGACATCGACGCGGCTGCCGAAGCGAATGAGCCCGATGCGCTCGCCGCGGGCCACGCTAGTCCCCTCGTCGACGAAAGTCACGATCCGCCGGGCGATCAGCCCGGCGATCAGCACGAGCCCGATCTTCTCGCCCGTCTCCGTCTCGATGACAAGGGCCCGGCGCTCGTTCTCCTCGCTCGCTTTGTCGAGCTCGGCGTTAAAGAAGGCGCCCGGCACGTAATGGCTCCTGACGATCCGCCCGGCGACTGGCGCGCGGACGATATGCACGTCGAAGATCGAGAGAAACACGGACAGGCGCGTGAGCTTCTCACGCCCGAGCTGAAGCTCGTTCGGCGCCGCGACATCGGTGACGGCGGCGACCTTGCCGTCGGCGGCGCTCGTGACCAAGCCCACCCGGGCCGGCGTCACGCGCTCGGGATCGCGGAAGAAATAGGCGCAATAGGCCGTGGCGATGGCCCCGAGCCAGCCGAGCGGCGAGGCGACCGCGAACAGAAGCAGCGTGGCGAGCGCGGCGCCGAAGACGAATTTGTAGCCATCGGAATGGATCGGGACGAACGCGCCCAGGATGCTGTCGAGAAGGCTGTGACGATCGTTCATGCGTGCGGCGATGCTCGGCTCAAGTTGAGGCGAGCGCCTCGTCCTCTAGGCGCTCCGCCGCGCGCGATGGCGGCAAGGCTTCTTCGCCCTCAACCTTGGCGAGCCGCTCGCGCGCCTCGTCGGCCTCGCGCTGGCGGGCCCAGAGGCTCGCATAGAGGCCACGTTTGGCGAGCAGCTCGAGATGCGTGCCCTGTTCGACGATGATCCCCTGGTCGAGCACGATGATGTTGTCGGCGTGGACCACGGTGGAGAGGCGGTGGGCGATGACGAGGCTCGTACGCTCGCGCGCCACCCGCTCGAGCGCATCCTGGATATCCCGCTCGGTATGGCTGTCGAGCGCAGATGTGGCCTCGTCCAGCATCAGGATGGGCGGGGCTTTTAGAATGGTGCGGGCGATCGCCACGCGCTGCTTCTCACCGCCGGAAAGCTTCAAGCCCCGCTCGCCGACAAGCGCGTGGTAGCCCTGCGGCAGCATCATGACGAAATCGTCGATCTGGGCGAGCCGCGCCGCCTCGCGCAGTTCAGCCTGCGTGGCGTCGGGTTTGCCGTAGCGAATATTATATTCGATCGTGTCGTTGAACAGCACGGTGTCCTGCGGGACCATGCCGAGCGCCGCCCTGAGCGAGGACTGCGTCACGTCCCTGATATTCTGCCCATCGATCAGGACCTTCCCGCCCGACAGCTCGTAGAAGCGGAACAGGATGCGCGAGATGGTGGATTTGCCCGCGCCCGACGGTCCGACGATGGCGACCATCTTCCCCGCCGGCACCTCGAAGCTGACATTTTTCAGGATCGGCCGGTCGGGGTCGTAGGCGAAGGAGACGTTCTCGAACTTGATCTCGCCCTTGTGGACGTGGAGCGGCTTCGCATCCTTCCGGTCGATGATCTCAGGCGGCTCGTGCAGCAGCGCGAACATCGTCTCCACGTCGATCAGGCCCTGCTTGATCTCGCGATAGACCATGCCCATGAAGTTGAGCGGCAGATAGAGCTGCATGAGGATCGCGTTGATCATCACGAAACCGCCCACGGTAAGCACGCCGTGCGTGACATCGCGCGCCGCGAGCAGCATGCAGACGACGGTGCCGAGGGTGAAGATCACCGCCTGCCCGGTATTGAGCACGCCGAGCGAGCTATAGGTGCGGATGGCCGCCTTCTCGTAGCGC
>JALHTP010000090.1 GCA_022865725.1 Methyloceanibacter sp.
CGCACGACGGGGTTGAGGTCGAAGGGGGCGAAGCCCTCGGTGCTCTTGGTGCGGACGAATTCCTGAACGCGCTCGACGGTGCGGGCGCCGTCCTTGGCGGCTTTCTCGATCGCATCGAGGCCTTCGAGCACGTCCTCATCCGTGGTGGTCTCGGCCAGGCACTGGGCGGTGCCGAGGATGATGCCGAGCGCGTTGTTGAAGTCGTGGGCGACACCGGCGGCGAGCTCGCCGAGTGCGCGCAGCTTCTCGGTGCGCAGCAGCTCTTCTTGGGCGCGTTTGAGGTCGGCGAGTGTGCGGCTCAGGTCGTTGTAGAGGCGCGCGTTCTTGACCACCGCCGCCATGGACTGTGCCACCGAGGTCAGCAGGGCGATGTCCTCGTCGCCGTAGGCGTAGAAGTGGCGGCTGATCACGGCAATCATGCCGACGAATTCATCGTGCACGACCAACGGCACGAAGACCGCCGAGCCGTTGTCGTCGCCGGGGACGCTGGCTGTGGATTGGCTCTCGCGCAGGTTGGCGACGATCTCCGGCTGGCGAGCTTCCGCTTCGCACTGCATGAGGTGCTGCACGATCTCGCCCACCAGATCGTCAAGGACGGCGAGGGGCTCACCAAATTCGTTACGGTCAAAGTGATGGGCGCCGAGTCGAAGAGGGCCGCGCGAATCATTGCCAAGTCGATCGCCAATTCACCGCTGGTGAAGACGGCCATCGCCGGCGAGGACCCGAACTGGGGGCGGATCGTGGCGGCAATTGGCAAAGCGGGGGAGGCGGCCGATCGCGACCGGCTCGCCATCTGGCTCGGCGACATTCTCGTCGCCAAAGACGGTGAGGTCGCGCCCACCTACTGCGAGCAGCAAGGCGCGGCCTATATGCAGGGGCCGGAGATCGCCATCACGGTGGATGTCGGGGTGGGTAAGGAAGCGGCAACCATATGGACCTGCGACCTCACCAAAGACTATATCGCCATCAATGCCGACTACCGGTCCTGAGTCGGGTATTTAGACAAAACTGCATTAACCTCCGGATGCCAGTATGCGCGAGGGCAGAAGCCCGATCGTTATCGTCGCGGCCTGCGCACTGCTCGATGAGAAGGGCGCCGTGCTGATCGCCAAACGCCCGCCAGGGCGACCGCTTGCCGGCCTCTGGGAGTTCCCCGGCGGCAAGATCGAGCCGGGAGAAGAGCCGGAGGGAGCGTTGATCCGCGAGCTTAATGAGGAGCTTGGCATCGAGATCGAGAGGCGCGACCTGACGCCGCTCACTTTCGCGAGCCACGCATACCCAGACTTTCATCTACTCATGCCCGTCTATCTCTGCCGTCGCTGGCAGGGAAGCGTGGCCGCGCGTGAAGGGCAGGAGCTTCTTTGGGTGAAGCCCGACACGCTGCACCTCTATGACATGCCGCCGGCCGACGAGCCGCTCAAGATCGCGCTTCGCGGTCTGTCGTGACGAAGGGGGACGACCATGCGCAACACGGCACAGGCGGCCTTCGGGCTGAAGCTGCGCTTGGCGGCCGCGGCGCGGCGCTTCGCTGCCGACCGTTCCGGCGCAACGGCGGTGGAATACGGAATGATGATCCTCATCGCCATCGCCGTGATGCTTGTCATCTCGGAGATCGGCGGCTCGGTTGGCGGCATGTTTGAGAAGCTGAAGGGCTTCGTCGGGAGCTAATCCTTCTTTGGCGTCTTCCGCGCACGGGCCGAAGTATTCGATGCGACGCCGCCACCAATCGTCATTTACCCAGCCGGTCCGGTCCCGTCGCCAGCGTCTCGACGCGATAGAGGCCCTCGACCGCGGTGATGTAGAGCGTGCGCTTGCCCGGTCCGGAGAAGGCGACATTGGCAGGCCGGCGCGGCGCCTGGATGGTGCCGAGATAGTCGCCCTTGGCGTCGAACACCTGAACGCCGGTCCTAGTCGTCACGTATAACCGGCTGTCGCGGTCGACCGCGACGCCGTCGGCCAGGCTTTCCTTGCCTGCGGGGATGCCGCGCAGCGTGGTGAAGATCCGCTTTGTCCTTGGCCGCACCGTCGCTCTGGATGTCATAGGCGAACACCGCTTCGCCTTTAGTATCGGACACGATCAGCGTCTTGCCGTCGGACGTCAGGGTCAGCCCGTTGGGCCCGACGATCTGATTGTCGATCACCACCGGCTCCTTGGCGCCGGGCGCGAGGTAATACACGTAAGTCGTGGGTCCGGGCGCGCCGGGGTGCGGGCCGGGATCGGTGAAATAGATGCCACCGCGCGCGTCGGCGATCAGATCGTTCGGCGCCATGTACGGATTGCCGCCCGCGCTGTCGCTGACGGTGGTAACGGCGCCGTCGCGACTCCGCTTGCTCACGCGCTTGCCCGTCATCTCGGCCGCAAGCAAGTCGCCGTCGCGCGTCACCGCTAGGCCGTTGGCGGCGCCGCTCGGCTCGCGCAGCACTGAAATCTGGCCGTTGGGGTCGAGGCGGTGAATCTGGCTGGCGAGAATGTCGGTAAAATATAGGCCGCCGTCCGCGGTGCCGACCGGTCCCTCAAGGAACTTGAACCCTTCCTGGACCAGTTCGGCCGTGACGCCAGGCGCTACCACGCCCGGAATGACTGCCGGCGCTTGCGGCCGCGCCAGAAGTACGAAGACGATGAACGCGGCCGTCGCCAGCGCCCACATGGCGCGTCCTGTCATCTTGTCCCGTCGGCGATCGGCCATGGCTCTCTCCCCCTACGCCGCCATGGCCCCGTCCGAGCTGCTACAGGGCTAGTCGGTCTTTGGCCCCTTTCCCGGACGGACCGGAAAGGCCGCCTTGTCGCCGGCTGGTCGCTCCGTCGTACCGAGCGCGTCGGCCAGACGTTGCGCGGCGCTGCCCGGCTTGAGCGGCTTCTGCTGGCCCGGATCGGGCGCCCAGCCGCTAAGATACACGATCTCGAAACTGGCGCTCACCCGTCCGTCCGGAGTCGAGTGACGCTCCCGATAAATGTCTTCGGCGCGCTCGAGCGTCTTGCGCGAGAGCGGCGCCTTACTTCGGGCCAGAAGCACGTTGCCGCCGCCTAGCGCCCGCACCTCGCGCATCAGATCGCGTGGGGTGGCGTAGTGAACCGTTAAGGTTTCGGCGTCGGCCACTGGAAGCGCGAAGCCAGCGCGCTGGAGAAGCGCCCCATAGTCCCTGACATCGCCGAAGGGGGAGACGCGCGGGCTCGCCCCGCCTTCGGTCTCGGCCTCGGCTTCGATGAGCGCCTGACGCAGCTCGGAAAGCGCGCGCGCCCCGAGCAGCGCCGCCATGAACAATCCGTCCGGTAAAAGCGCACGCTTGATCTGGATGAGCGCGCCGGGGAGATCGTTGACGCGATGCAGCGCCAGGCCGGAGACGATCAGATTGAGGCTCGCCTCCTTGAACGGCAGCAGATCCTCGTCGCAGACGAGAGCGGGGCGCGGGCATAGCGCGGCAAAGGCGAACGCGCTTTCCGCATAGATCATCGCGCCGACCGAGGGAAGCTGAGCCACCCTCCGGCCGAGCAGCCCGTGATAGGCGCCAAGGTCGAGCCCTAGCGGGAAGGGGCGCAGCATGAGTTCGACGCGCTCGGCGATCTCGCGCGCGACATAAGCCAGCAGGAACTCGCGGGCCTCGATCTCATGCGCGAAGCGCGCGCGGCGGGCGCGGAGCAGTCTGCGGTCGAACAGGAGGCGGTCGGCGCTCATGGAATGGCGTGGCTCCGCGCTTTGAGCTTGAGCCTTTCGGGCTCTATCATGGCGTCCATGGCGATCGGCGGGACAGAGCTCGACCTGGAGGCGCCGCCCGCGAGCGCGCGGGGGGCGGCGGCCATCATGCGGCCGATCGTCGGCCGCTTCGCCGACCTCCTGCTGCCGCCGGTCTGTATCTCCTGCCGCGCGCCGATCGGGAGCCATGGGCTTCTCTGCGGCGCCTGCTTCGCCAGGATCGATTTCATCGCGCCTCCGATCTGCGCCCGGCTCGGGGTTCCGCTCCCCTACGACGCGGGCGAGGGCTCGCTGTCGGCGAGAGCCATAGCCTCGCCCCCAGTCTACGACCGCGCGCGAGCCGCGGCGCGCTATTCGGAGACCATGCGCGAGCTTATCCAGAGCTTCAAATATCGCGATCGGCAGGAGGGCCTGCCTCTGTTCGCGCGCTGGCTCAAAAGAGCGGGCGCCGAGCTTCTCGCCGACGCCGATCTCATCGTGCCCGTGCCGCTCTATGCATCGCGCCTGTGGTGGCGGCGGTTCAATCAGTCGGCCATGCTGGCGCTGTCGGTGGGAAAGCTCAGCGGCATCGCCGTCGATTGTTTCGTGCTGAAGCGGGTGCGGCGGACGGCAAGCCAGGTGGGCCTTACGGCCGATCAGCGCCGCCGCAACGTTGCCGGGGCCTTCAAGGTAGAGAAGGCGCATCGCGGTCAAGTCAGGGGCAAGAAGATCGTGGTCGTCGACGACGTGATCACCACGGGGGCGACCGCGGAGTCTTGCGCGCGGGCGCTGAAGCGGGCAGGGGCGGCAAGGGTGGATGTCCTGGCGCTGGCCCGCGCCGTCGAGCCGGCCGCCTTCCTGCTCTAGTCTTGCGTAGGGCGCGGTTCCAGCCCAGTTATCATGGGAGAGAAACTGATAGGCATCGAGGCATGACGCGCATCCTCCTCTACACTACCCAATTCTGCGGCTATTGCCGCGCGGCGAAGCAGCTCCTGCGCGGCAAGGCGCTCGACTTCGAGGAGATCGACGTGGCCTTCGACGCGGACAAGCGGGCCGAGATGATCGAGCGCGCGCATGGCTTGCGCACCGTGCCGCAGATCTTCATCCATGGCCGCCATGTGGGCGGCTATGAGGAGCTCGCCGACCTCGAACGCGAGGGCAAGCTCGACGCCTGGCTCGCCGACGCGCCTGAGGCGCCTGCGTCTGAGACACTTGAGCCTGCGGCGCTTGCGGACGTTGGCGAGACATGACCCCTACACCGGACAAACGTTTCCGCGCCGGCTTGGTGCAGCTTCGCTCGGGCCGCTCCGTGGAGGCTAATCTGGAACGGGCCGAAGCGCTTGTAAGGCGCGCGGCCCAAGGCGGCGCCCTGTATGTGCAGACGCCCGAGAACACCGCCCTCATGGAGCTCAAGCCGGAACTCGTGCTCGAAGCGGCGCAATCCGAGGAGGAGAGCACAGCGCTCGCGAGGCTTCGCGCGCTTGCCGCCGAGCTCGGCATTTTTCTGCATATCGGCTCGCTCGCCATCAAGCTCGACCAGGCGCGCACGGCCAACCGCTCTTATCTCATCGATCCTTCGGGCGAGATCGCGGCGCGCTACGACAAGCTGCATATGTTCGATGTCGACCTGGCCGGAGGAGAAAGCTATCGCGAATCCTCCCATTCCCGTCCGGGCGCCAAGGCGATGCTCGCCGACCTTCCCTTCGGCCGGCTCGGGCTTTCGATCTGCTACGATCTCCGCTTCCCGCAGCTCTACCGGGCGCTCGCCACGGCCGGCGCCGAGTTCATCGCCGTGCCCGCCGCCTTCACCAGGCAGACCGGCGAAGCCCATTGGCATGTGCTGATCCGCGCCCGCGCCATCGAGACCGGCGCCTTCGTACTCGCCGCCACGCAAGGGGGCCTGCATGAGAACGGACGGGCGACCTATGGCCATAGTCTGATCGTCTCGCCGTGGGGCGAAATCCTGGCGGAGGCGGGCGAGGAGCCGGGCGTCATCTTTGCCGATATCGACCTGGCGGCTTGCACCGAAGCGCGTGCGCGCATTCCAGCGCTGAAGCATGACCGCGAATTCGAGGTCGAGATCGCGGGGGCCTTGCCGCAAGCGGCGAGGAGGGAGGCGTCATGATCCGCTTCGCGCTCATCTGCGCTCGCGGCCACGATTTCGACGCCTGGTTTGGCTCGGGCGATTCCTACGACGAACAGGTCGAAGCCCGCGCCGTGGTCTGTCCCTACTGCGGCAGCGCCGAGGTAAAAAAGGCGCCCATGGCCCCTGCCGTCAGGAAAGGCCGGTCCGCGCTGGCCGAGGCGCTGGCGCCGCGCGAGGGCAACAAGACCTATGCCTTGCTCAAGAACCTTCGCGCCCATCTCAAGGCCAATGCCGAGCATGTCGGCCCAGCCTTCCCCGAGGAAGCGCGCAAGATGCATTACGGGGAGACCGAGGCCAGGAGCATCTATGGCGAGGCGAGCCTCGAAGAGGCGAAGGCGCTGAGGGAGGAAGGCATCCCGGCCGTGCCGCTTCCGCCCCTGCCTGAGGAACATAACTGACAAAAGCTCGTTACAAAGGCGCGGTAACCTCTTGTTGGGAGCCTTCCGCTAAAACTTTGTCGTCTGGTGCCCTGGTAATGCCCCGAAGGAGCACTAAATTGGATTTTGCCGGGCGTTGGTTTCTGCGCAACCAGGGTCAAATTATGAGCCTCTTAGCTACCTCCCAACATTTCCGTAGTCTGCTCGCCGTGCCTTTTTTGGCGGCGATGCTCGCTTTTCCCGCCAGTGCCGAGACCAGTCCCGACGGCGCCTCGCCTCCGGCCGGAACCAATGCCGAGACGACGCAGACCGACCCCAACGCTGCCCCGGCCGAACCCGACGCCGCGCAGGCCGATCCTAACGCCGCGCCCGACCAGCCCAAGACGAGCGTCCTCATCAATATCGACAAGTCTTCGCAGGAGATGACCGTCTTCGTCGACGGCGTGGAGCAATATTCCTGGCCGGTTTCGACCGGCAAAGCCGGGTATTCGACCCCTTCAGGGACTTATGGTGCCACGTCTATGAATGAGATTTGGTACAGCAAGGAGTGGGACAACGCTCCCATGCCGCATGCTATTTTCTTTATGAAGGATGGTCATGCCATCCATGGCAGCCTGGATGTGAAGAATCTCGGCAAACCCGCCTCGCATGGCTGCGTGCGTCTCTCTCCTCCGAATGCCACTACGCTGTTCGAACTGGTGAAGGCGAGCGGTATGGAGAATGTCCAGGTGGTGCTAAGCGGCACGACGCCCGGCGGCGAGGGCCCGAAGGTGGCGAGCCCCGGCAAGCTACCCCCCGGGTACGGAGTCCCATGGTTCGATGGCGGCAGTTATTATGCTCAGCCGCAACCCCAGAGGCGTCGCGGGC
>JALHTP010000009.1 GCA_022865725.1 Methyloceanibacter sp.
CGCAATGGCTGATGGGAATTCTCTGCCCGGTTATTCTTCCAGCGGCCTGTGTCGTGCCGCCGCGCAACACCAAGTTCGCGCAGCGCAGAGCTGTCGGATCCGAGCGTGTCGGTCACGATGGTGGCTGGCGTGACGCCCTGCTTCTTCAGGAGTTTTCGCATCAGCTTGAGCGCCGCCTTGCGGTCTCGCCGTGGTTGGACGAGGATGTCCAGGACCTCGCCTTCGCTGTCCACGGCACGCCAGACGTACAACTGTCTGCCGTTGATGGAGACGAACACTTCGTCGAGATGCCACCGCCCGTCCGGCCGAGGCCGGCCTCGTCTCAGCTTGCGCGCAATGATCCCGCCGAACTTCAAAGCCCAACGGCGGACCGTCTCGTAGGACACATCGATGCCCCGCTCGGCGAGCATATCCTCGACGTCGCGGTAGCTCAGAGCGAAGCGGAAATAGAGCCAGACGGCCTGCTGGATGACGATGCTCGGAAAGCGGTGACGGCGGTATGAAAGCTTGTCCATAAGCGAAGGCTATACGGCCCGTCCGTACCAAGCCAGTGTGTTACTGTGACAGTGCCCTTCAGCCGTTCCTCAACGTCCCAGAACCCGCGCTGTCCCGGCATCGTTCGCCCCTCCCGCCAAATCAATGACGCAAGGGAATCATGAACCCGACAAAAAAACCAGTTTCCGGAGGTGTCCAGCTAGCGTTTAATATACTTGACGAAACGCAGTTAGAGAGGAGCCGTTTTGCTCGGCACGCCATTGTGTACGCTTGGCCGTTCATGCTCTAATGACAGCATGAGGCAATACTGCCTCCCCTGAGGAGTATCCATGAAAAAGTATCTGCTCGCCGCTACGCTGATCGGCGCCTTCGCTGTCCCCGTCTTGGCAAACGCCGGGCCGTTCTACATCGTGTTCGATAAGACAACCAAAACGTGCTCGATGGCGCGGACGGCGCCCACCGATACCGAGAAGTTTAGCATGATGGGCCAATATAATTCCGAGGCAGACGCCCACATGGCGATGGCTGGGATGACGGGGTGCAAGGGCTAGCCTGCAAACTGCCCAACCCGAGTACGCTCTTTAATCAAGAAGCCCGGCTCAATTGCTGGGCTTCTTTGCATTTAGTTCCGGCGATCCTTCCTGTCAAATCGCGGTATTGGGAACACCTCAAAGTCCGCTAGAGTCAGAAGCTAGCTCGGCTGGCCGTGATACCTCGGTAGTCTATTACTCAGCCAATCGACAACAAACACGCGGGAACTTAAGCGTGGCTGCTAACATCGTGCCTGGCTTCGGCGCTCACGACCTGTCCGTTCTGATCGATTTTCTGCTTTTCGGCGCGACACTTGCTTGCGTCGCCATTTTTCATCGCCATACGCTCTCCGTCGCCCTCATCGGCCTCGGCACCATCACGCTAAAAAAATTTTTGGGTACCGGTTTCAACGAAGGCGCAGGGTTCCCAGGTCTGTTCGCCCATTTCGCCAATGAATGGGTTCTCCTGGCGAATCTGTTTCTGCTTCTGGTCGGCTTCGCTTTGCTTGCACGCCATTTCGAGGCGAGCCGCGTCCCCGACTGGATGCCGGCCGCTCTATCGGACAATTGGACCGGTGGTTTCGTGCTTCTAACCCTTGTCTTTGTTCTTTCCTCATTCCTCGACAACATCGCCGGGGCACTTATCGGCGCGACGGTAGCAAAGCATGTCTTCAAGGGCCGAGTCCGCGTGGGCTATCTCGCGGCAATTGTCGCCGCGGCCAACGCCGGCGGGGCGGGCAGCGTCATCGGCGACACGACGACGACAATGCTTTGGATCGCCGGCGTCAGCCCGCTCTCCGTGCTTGATGCCTATGTCGCGGCGACCTGTGCGCTTTTTGTCGCCGGCATCCCGGCATCGCTTGCCCAACATAAATACGCGCCGATCGTCAAAGATTCGTCGTCAGGTCTGCGCATCTCGTTCAGGTACATCGCTGCGGTCATCATCGTGCTTGGTGCCGCAATCGCTGCCAATGTCGGGGCACATTTTTTCGATGCCCATATTCTGGACAAGGTGCCATTAATAGGACTCGCGGTCGCGGCGGCGATTCTGTTGACCATCCCAATCGCGCGGCCCGATTGGTCCGTCCTTCCCGGCGCCGCACGCGGCGCGGTCTTTCTCATCGCGCTCGTCTCCGCGGCGTCCATGATGCCCGTCAGATCCTTGCCGTCGCCGAGCTGGGAGACGACGCTCGGACTGGGATTCGTCTCGGCGGTCTTCGACAATATCCCACTGACCGCGCTGGCTATAAAGCAAGGCAATTATGATTGGGGGCTACTGGCCTATGCCGTAGGCTTCGGCGGCTCGATGATTTGGTTCGGCTCGTCCGCCGGCGTCGCGGTTGCGGGCTCGATGCCCGAAGCAAGATCGACGATTCGCTGGCTGAAAGAGGGATGGCCGGTCGCCCTTGCCTATATCGTGGGGTTCTTTCTTATGCTCTTGCTACTAGGTTGGAACCCTGAAAGTCTATCGTAAGCTGGTTACGGTGCATCGCTCCATTGAGGCGATACTCGAATGTACCTCATCATCGGCTTTGCGATCATAGGTGGCCTCATCGTGGTTGGAACGCTCATTCCATCCGATGGCATTGTCAGAGTAA
>JALHTP010000010.1 GCA_022865725.1 Methyloceanibacter sp.
GCGCCTTGTCGTCCAGAGCTCGTAGCTCGGCTGCCACAGTCCCGGCTCATCGAACGAGCCTGGATAGAGGTCGATCTCGTCAGGCCGGTCGTAATGGGAAGAGACCGGCGCGCCGCAGGCGCGGCAGGAATATCTCCGCCCATGCTCCGAGCTTGCGAATTCGACCATGTCGCCGTCGATGATTACGGCGTCGCGAGGAAACACGACGAAGAAGTTGAACGGGGCGCCATGCACTTTGCGGCAGGTGAGGCAATGACAGAGGCCGACGCGGTACGGCTCACCCCTCGCCTCGAACCTCACTTTGCCGCAAGCGCAGCCGCCGGTGTGCATGCTGTCCGACATTCCGGGCGCTGAAAGGCTAGACCAGCCGCGACTGATCGACCGCGGCGCCGATGAACGAGGCGAAGAGCGGGTGCGGCTCGAAGGGCCGCGATTTGAGCTCGGGGTGGAACTGCACGCCTATGAACCAGGGATGGTCGGGGACCTCGACGATTTCCGGCAGGAGACCGTCGGGCGAGAGGCCCGAGAAGCGCAAGCCCGCCGCCTCGAGCTTGTTGCGGTAGCGCATGTTCACCTCGTAGCGGTGGCGGTGGCGCTCGGAGATGCGGGTCGTGCCGTAGATCTCGGCGACCTTGCTGCCCTTGGCCAGCACCGCCTCATAGGCGCCGAGCCGCATGGAGCCGCCGAGATTGCCGTTCGACTGGCGCTGCTGGAGCTCGTTCCCCCTCATCCATTCGGTCATGAGGCCGATCACGGGCTCCTCGGTCGGGCCGAACTCGGTGGAACTCGCGCCCTCGATGCCCGCCTCGCGCGCCGCTTCGATCACCGCCATCTGCATGCCGAAGCAGATGCCGAAATAGGGCACGCCGCGGGTGCGCGCATAGCGGGCCGCCTGAATCTTGCCTTCGGAGCCGCGCTCGCCGAAACCGCCTGGCACGAGGATGCCATGCACGTCCTCCAGATAGGCCGAGGCGTCCTCGCTCTCGAAGGTCTGCGATTCGATCCATTGCAGATTGACCTTCACCTTGTTGGCGATGCCGCCATGGACGAGCGCCTCGTTGAGCGATTTGTAGGCGTCCTTCAGGCCTGTGTATTTGCCGACGACCGCCACGGTCACCTCGCCGTCTGGATTGGCGACGGTCTGCGAGATCTGCCGCCAGCGCTCAAGGTCAGGGTCCGGCGCGTGGGTGATGCCGAAGGCGGCCAGCACCTCGCGGTCGAGCCCCTCTTCGTGATAGGCGATCGGCACGTCGTAGATGCTCGCCACGTCGAGCGCCTGGATCACGGCTTCGGGGCGCACATTGCAGAAGAGCGCGATCTTGCGCCGCTCGTCCTTCGGCAGGGGCCGGTCGGTACGGCAGAGCAGCACGTCGGGCTGGATGCCGATGGAGCGGAGCTCTTTGACGGAATGCTGGGTGGGCTTGGTCTTGAGCTCGCCGGCGCTCGGGATGTAGGGCACGAGCGTCAGATGGATGAAAGCGGTCGAGCCGCGCGGCAGCTCGTTGCCGAGCTGGCGGATCGCCTCGAAGAAGGGCAGGCCCTCGATGTCGCCCACGGTGCCGCCGATCTCGCACAGCACGAAATCGACGCCCTCGTTGCCGGAGGTGATGAAAGCCTTGATGGCGTCGGTGACGTGCGGGATCACCTGGACCGTCGCGCCGAGATAGTCGCCGCGCCGCTCCTTGCCGATGATCTCCTGATAAATGCGCCCGGTGGTGATGTTGTCGGCCTGGCAGGCAGGGCGGCCAGTGAAGCGCTCGTAATGGCCGAGGTCGAGGTCGGTCTCAGCGCCGTCGTCGGTGACGAACACCTCGCCGTGCTGATAGGGGCTCATGGTCCCTGGATCGACATTGAGATAGGGGTCGAGCTTGCGTAAGCGCACGCTGAACCCGCGCGCCTGGAGCAGCGCGCCAAGCGCCGCTGAGGCGAGCCCCTTGCCGAGTGAGGAAACCACGCCGCCGGTAATGAAGACGTACCGCGCCATGGGCCTCGTTCATACACTGAAACGAGACTGAGTCGTAGCCCCAAACAGCGCTTGACCCACGCTTTGGTTTAAGCGGCCCTTGAGTCGTGAGCCCGCTATTGCGACTGCGGGGCCTGGGGAGCGGCAGGGGCCTGAGGAGCCGCCGGCGCTGGAGCCGCAGGAGCGGGGCCGCCAGGCAGCTGAAGCGGCGCCAAACCCCCTGCTCCGCCTTCGCCGGTCGGGTTCAGGATCGAGGGCGTCGCGCGATGCTGGCTGGCCAGGATCGACAGCAAAAGGCTGGTGGCGAAGAAGCTGGCGGCGAGAATCGCCGTGGTCTTGGTCAGGGCATTGCCGGCGCTGCGGCCGGTCATGAATCCGCCGCCACCGCCGCCGATGCCAAGCGCGCCCCCTTCGGAGCGCTGCAGCAGAATGACGCCAACCAGCGCCACGGCGACCATGACGTGAATCAGGAGAAGAACTGTGTTCATCGTGTAGCCTTCGCATTCGAAGGCGGTGTCTTATCCGAATCCGCTACGGTTTGGCTAGGCTTAGTGTCAACCGCCGCGGTGGCTTGGCGGTTGGGGTTGCGATCGGGCAGCGGCACACCCTCGGCGCTGACCGGCGCTGGCGCCTCAACCGGCGTGACCACAGGCTTGGCCACGCCCCCGTCCCGGCAGCGGAACTCGATCTGCTCCTCGACTCGCAGGAAATCCCGGACCCGCTCGATTTCCTGGTCGTTCAAATGGTCTTTGACCCAGTCGGGACCCCGCTCAAGCGCGACTCGCATCTGCGGGGTGAGCAGTTTCTTCTGCTCAAGCTGCAAGTTCTGGCAAGCGTCCTTTTCCAGCGGCTCGGCTTGTGCGCCGACGCCGAAGGGCAGCGCTGAGCTGGCTGTAAGAAAGGCTACGGCAATGACGCGCAGCGCCGGCATCATGACGTCCCCGTGGGAAGTCGTCCCCCTGCCGCAAATCGACCCCCTGCCAGAATGGCGAAATTTACCCAGTTTGCCAACCCTGCTCGCATCGGTCTTGCCGGATATCAGCCGGCGCCCCTTCCCGCATAGGCGGATAGAATCGCATAGAAATCACTGGCTTTCAGGCTCGCTCCTCCTACCAGCGCCCCATCCACGTCAGGCACGAAGAGAAGCTCGCTCGCATTGGCCGGCTTGACCGAGCCGCCATAAAGGAGGCGCAAGGCGGCCCCCGCTTCCGCCTGCCCCAACAAGCGGCCGAGCTCTCCGCGGATGAAGCCGTGCACCTCCGCCACGTCGGCAGGCGTCGGCGTGAGACCCGAGCCGATCGCCCAGACCGGCTCGTAAGCGATCACCGTGTTCGCGGCGCGCGCCTCTTGCGGCAGCGATCCTTGGAGCTGGCGCCTGACGATCTCCAAGGTCGAGCCGTCGCGCCGCTGTTGCTCCGACTCGCCGACGCAGATGATGGCGGTCAGCCCCGCGCGATAGGCGGCGCTTGCCTTGGCATTCACAAGCGCGTCGGTCTCGCCATGATCGCTGCGCCGCTCCGAATGGCCGACAATGATGGCTGCCGCGCCGGCATCGGCCAGCATCTCGGCCGAGATGTCGCCGGTATGGGCACCGGAGGGCAGAGGGTGGCAATCCTGCGCGCCGAGGATGATCGTGCTCCCGGAGAGCATGTACCGCGCCTGGGCCAGGAGGGTCGCCGGCGGGCATACCATGCCATCGGCCTCAGGCACGGGGCTCTGCGCCAGGCGGTCTTTCAGCGCCCGGAGCTCGGCCAAGGACGCCCCGAGGCCGTTCATCTTCCAATTGCCTGCGACGAGCGGTCTCCTCAAGGCCGCGCCCCCTCTCTGATTTGCCGGTTTCCGGGCCGTCCCCGCACGGAAGCTGTTATCGACCCCCCTGCCAAGGGTTCGGCCAAATACCCTGCCTTGCCGCGCTTGCGCTTGCTACCTATGATGCCGCCGCCGCGCCAGGAGCGTCCAGCATCGGACGCCAGCGCGGCTTTGGCAATTAGCGAATGGAAGGTTCTTAAGAGTGGCACTCGACACTTTGCGCAAAGGGGCTGGGCGGCTGCTCGGCATGATCCTCATGGGCATGCTGGTGGTCAGCTTTGGGGTCTGGGGGATCGCCGACATTTTCAGGGGCTATGGCCAGCAGACCCTGATCAGCGTGGGCGATACCGAGATCTCATCGCAAGACTATATGCGCGCGCAACAGGACGTTCTTAGGTCGATGAGCGCCCAAGCCAAGCGCAGCCTCAGCCTGCAAGAGGCGCGCGCGCTCGGGCTCGATCGGCAGGTGCTGGAACGGCTGATCGGCGGCGCGGCCGTCGATAATCATGCGAAGTCGCTCCATCTCAGCATCGCCGATTCGACGCTTCTCGAGCAGATCATGAAAGATCCCGCCTTCAAGGACGCGGCGGGCAATTTCAGCCCGTTGGCCTTCCAGCAGGCGATGCAGACCATCGGCATGAACGAGCAGGGCTATTTGAACTCGCTCCGCGAACGCAATCTGCGCCGGCAGATCCTCACCACCGTCGGCAAGGTGGTGAACAGCCCCGATATGCTGATTAGCGCGCTCAACAGCTATAACGGGGAAACACGCACGCTCCGCTATGTGCTGGTGCCGGAAAGCGTGGTCGGAACCATTCCCGATCCGAGCGAGGAGGACCTCAAGCGCTATTACGAGAACCACCAGACCAAGTTCACGCAACCCGAATTCCGCAAGATCGGCGTCCTTGCCGTCACGCCCGAGACCGTCAAGGACCAGGTTACGATCACCGAGGCCGATCTAAAGGCCGCCTACGAAGCGAACAAGGACACCCTCGGCAAGCCGGAGCGCCGGCAAGTCCAGCAGATCTCCTTCCCCGATCTTGCCGCGGCCAACGCCGCCTATCAGAAGCTGCAGTCCGGTACCGACTTCGTGGCGCTCGCCAAGGAACAGAATCTGAGCGAGACCGACATCGATCTCGGCGTTCTGAGCCGCGCCCAGCTGGCCGATCCCGCGATCGCGGAGGCAGCCTTCAATCTCGAATTGAACAAGGTTGCCGAGCCGGTCACCGGCAAGCTCGGAGGCGTCGTCTTGCTGCGCGTCACTTTGATCGAGCCCGGCAAGACCCCGACCTACGAGGAGGCGAAACCCGAACTCGAGAAGACGCTGCTGAAGGAGCGCGCCGCAGGCGCGATCTTCGACCTGCACGACAAGATCGAGGATCAGCTCGGCTCGGGGTCCAGGCTGTCGGAGATCGCCGACAAGTTCAAGATCACCTATCAACTCATCGACCAGGTCGACCGCGAGGGGCGCAAGCCCGATGGGTCGGCGGTCACGCTGCCGGCGCAGAAGGACCTGCTGAACGCAGCCTTCGCCACCGACACGGGGGTCGAGAACGATCCGATCGACGCCAAGGATGAAGGCGTCATCTGGTATGAGGTCCTCGGCGTCGTGCCCGAGCAGGTCAAGCCCTTCGATCAGGTGAAGGACGAGGCCGCCAAGGACTGGCGTGCCGACGAGCTGCGAACCAAGGTCGCCAAATATGCGCAAGACCTGGTCACCAGCCTGAATGGCGGCAAGACCCTCGAAGAGGTCGCCAAGGATCTCAAAGCGGAAGTGATGACCAGCGATCCCGTGAAGCGCGACGGCATCACCGTGAATGTGCTGCCCCCTGCCGTGGCGCAGGCCTTCACCTTGCCTGTGAAGGGCTATGGCTCCGCTCCCTCGGCCGTGGAAGAGGGCCGCATCGTCTTTCAGGTCGACAAGGTCACGCCGCCTGAGCCGCTCGCCGCCGCGGAGGCCGACCGGCTCAAGCAACAGCTCGGGCTTCTCATCAGCGAAGACGCGATCTCGGAATATTTCGCCGCGCTGGAAACGCGCTATGGCGTGAAAGTCAACCAGCCGGCTCTCGCCAAGCTGACCGGCAGCGGCGAGGAACCATGATCTCCGCTCCCGCCTCCGTCATGCCCTTGGCGCAGCAAGGCGGGGGTCGCCCGGTCGAGCCGGACTTTCCGAGCTTCGCGCGCCGCTACGACGAGGGCGTGCCGCAGGTGGCTTGGACGCGCCTCGTCGCCGATCTGGAGACGCCGGTCTCGGCCATGCTGAAGCTCGCCCGTGAGCGGCCGAACAGCTTTCTCCTGGAATCGGTCGAAGGGGGTGCCACGCGCGGCCGCTACTCCATCATCGGCTGCGAGCCCGATCTGATCTGGCGCGCCGACGGGCCCAAGGCCGAGATCAACCGCGCGCCCCAGTCAGACCCCAATGCGTTTGCGCCCTCGCCGATGCCCGCGCTTGCCTCGCTCAGGGCGCTGCTTGCCGAATCGGCCATCACGCTGCCAATCGAGCTTCCGCCCATGGCCGCCGGCATCTTCGGCTATATGGGCTACGACACGGTACGGCTGATCGAGCAGCTGCCGGGCAAGAAGCTGGACCGGCTCGGTCTTCCCGACAGCATCCTGGTGCGCCCGACGCTGATCGTGATCTTCGACAGCGTGCGGGACGAGATGACGGTGGTGACGCCGGTCAGGCCCTTAGCCGGGGTGAGCGCCAAGGCGGCCTATGCGCGGGCGGCCGATAGGCTCAATCTCGTCCTGGAGCGGCTGGAGCAGCCTTTGCCCCATGCCGGCGAGCCCGATCTCAGCGCGGCGCATCCTGAGCCCAAGGCGACCACCGAGCCTCAGGCCTATATGGCGAAGGTCAGCCGCGCCAAGGACTACATCGCCGCGGGCGACATCTTCCAGGTGGTCTTGAGCCAGCGCTTCGAGGCGCCCTTCACGCTTCCCTCGTTCGCGCTTTACCGGGCGCTCCGGCGCGTCAATCCCTCGCCCTTCCTCTATTATCTCAATTTCGGCGGCTTCGCCGTGGTGGGGTCGAGCCCGGAGATCCTGGTCAGGGTCCGCGACGGCAAGGTCACCATCAGGCCGATTGCCGGCACCCGTCCCCGCGGTGCAAGCCCCGAAGAGGACAAGGCGCTCGCCAAGGATCTGCTCGCCGACGCCAAGGAGCGCGCCGAGCATCTGATGCTGCTCGATCTCGGCCGCAACGACGTGGGCCGCGTGGCGGAAGTCGGCAGCGTGCGCGTCACCGACAGCTTCTTCCTCGAATATTACAGCCAGGTGATGCATATCGTATCGAACGTCGAAGGAACGCTCGCTTCCGATTTCGATGCCGTCGATGCGCTGATGGCGGGCTTCCCGGCCGGGACCGTGTCGGGAGCGCCCAAGGTGCGCGCCATGCAGATCATCGACGAGCTGGAGGACGAGGCGCGCGGGCTCTATGCGGGCTGCGTCGGCTATTTCTCCGCCGACGGCGAGATGGATAGCTGCATCATGCTCAGGACTTCGGTGGTGAAGGACGGCGTCATGTATGTGCAGGCTGGCGCGGGCATCGTCGCCGACTCGGTGCCCGAGCGCGAGCAGGCCGAATGCGTGAGCAAGGCACGCGCTTTGTTCAAGGCCGCCGACGAGGCGGTGCGCTTCGCCGCGCGCGCCAAGCGCGGTCAATGAGCGGCCGATAAGTCCCATGCTCACGCTCTCTCTTCTCCGCCACGCCAAATCGAGCTGGAGCAATCCCACGCTGCCCGACCGCGACCGGCCGCTCGCCACGCGCGGCGTGACCGACGCGCCTCTCATGGGAAAGACCATGGCCGAGCACGGCATCGATCCCGATCTCGTGCTGTGCTCCTCGGCGCGGCGCACGCGCGATACGCTGGCGCTCGTCCTGCCCGAGCTCCGTGTCGAGCCGAAGGTCGTCTATGAGGATGCCCTCTATCATGCCAGCACCGAGACGATGCTCGAGATGCTCCATGCCATTCACCCGGGCGCGAACCGCATCATGCTGGTCGGGCACAATCCCGAGATCCAGTCCTTCGCGCTCGATCTCGTGGGTGCGGGGCCGAAGCATTTCCGGGATCGCCTCAGGACCAAATATCCGACGGCCGGCCTGGCGGTGATCAATTTCGCGGCCGGGTTGTGGAAGAGCGTCGCGGTCAATAGCGGGACGCTGAACCTGTTTGTCGGGCCCAAGGATTTGCGGACCTAAGGCCCTCAAAACCTTGACGGGGCGTGCGCCTCAAGCGTAACACCACCTTTATGCTGACGCTTATCGATAACTACGACAGCTTCACCTACAACCTCGTTCATTTCCTCGGGGAATTGGGCGCGAGCACGCGCGTCTACCGCAATGACAAGATCAGCGTGGACGAGGTCCTGGCCGAGGCGCCGGAGGCCATCGTGCTGTCGCCGGGTCCTTGCGATCCTGACCGGGCCGGCATTTGCCTCGAGCTGATCGCCCGCGCCGGGCCGGTGGTGCCGATCCTCGGCGTCTGCCTCGGCCATCAGGCCATCGGCCAAGTCTATGGCGGCCGCGTCGTCCGCGCGCCGAGCCTCATGCATGGCAAGCTGTCGAAGGTGCATCACACCGGCAAGGGCTTGTTTGCCGGCATCCCGCAAGACTTCTCCGCCACCCGCTACCATTCGCTGGTGGTCGAGCGCGCGAGCCTGCCCGAGGCGCTGGAGATCACCGCCGAGACGGCCGACGGGGTGATCATGGGCCTGCAGCACAAGCGCTATCCGGTGCATGGCGTGCAGTTCCATCCCGAAAGCATCGCCTCGGAGCACGGCCATCAGCTCCTCGCCAATTTCCTCGACCTTGCCCGCGTCGAGCGGCGCGCGCGCGGCACCGCGCACAGAGAAGCGGCCGGTGCCCTCTAGCCCGGCGCTCGCGGGATCTGCGGCGCCAGCCGATCTCCGCCCTGCCCTGCGCAAACTGGCAGCCGGCAACACCCTCACCGAGACCGAAGCGGCCGAGACCTTCGAGGCGATCATGTCCGGCGCCGCCACCGAGGCGCAGATCGGCGCGCTGTTGATGGGCCTGCGTGCCCGCGGCGAGACGATAGAGGAAATCACAGGCGCCGCACGCGCCCTGCGAGCGCGAGCCGTTAAGGTGCGCGCGCCGGAAGGGGCCATCGATACTTGCGGCACGGGCGGCGACGCCAAGGGCACGCACAATATCTCGACCTGCGCCGCGTTCGTGGTCGCCGGCGCGGGCGTTCCGGTGGCCAAGCACGGCAACCGGTCGATCTCCTCGCGCTCCGGCTCGGCGGACGTGCTCGCCGCGCTCGGGGTCGATATCGAGTGCGCGCCGGAGGCGATCGCGCGCGCGATCGAGCAATGCGGGCTCGGCTTCATGTTCGCCCCGGCGCACCATGCCGGCATGCGCCATGTCGCCAAGGTGCGGAGCGAGCTCGGCACGCGCACCATCTTCAATCTGCTCGGGCCGCTGGCCAATCCTGCGGGGGCGAAATATCAGGTCGTGGGCGTGTTCGGCGAAGAGTGGGTCGAGCCCATCGCGCATGTGCTCGGGCGGCTCGGAGCCGAGCGGGCCTGGGTCGTCCATGGTGCCGACGGACTTGACGAGCTGACCACCACCGGCATCAGCCATGTGGCGGCGCTGGACGGCGGCAAAATCTCGACCTTCAAAATCTCGCCGAAGAATGCCGGGCTTCCTGAAGCCAGACCCGAGGATTTGACCGGCGGCGATGCGGCGGAGAACGCCGCCCATATCCGTGCGGTGCTCGGCGGGCAGCAAGGCGCGTTCCGCAATATCGTGCTTCTGAATGCTGCGGCGGCGCTGCTCGTCGCCGGCAAGGCGAAGACGCTGCGCGAGGGCGTGACGCTTGCCGCGCAGTCGATCGACAGCGGCAAAGCCAGGGGCGTGCTCGAAGCCCTCGTTAAGCTCAGCCATGATAAGGTCTGACGCCGTGGCCCAGGTCCTCGACGATATCCTCGTCTATAAGCGCAAAGAGGTGGAAGCCGCCAAGGCGGCGGTGAGCGAAGCCGGCCTGCGCGCCCGGGCCGAGGCTCAATCGCCAGTGCGGCCCTTCGCCGAAGCTTTGCAGTCGCGCCTCGCCAAGGGCGAATTCGCTCTCATCGCCGAGATCAAGAA
>JALHTP010000091.1 GCA_022865725.1 Methyloceanibacter sp.
GAAATTCCATGAGATCGAGGAGGTGAACAGCGAAGTGAACGCGTCCGTCGCTCCGATCACCGATCTCGAGCTCTACGGCAAGCCGGAAGTCTGGGCCTATCCCAGCGCCAACAAGGGCGATTGCGAGGATTACGTGCTGCAAAAGCGCCGTACGCTCATCGAGCACGGTTACCCTGAGAGCACGCTTCTGATCACCGTCGTCCGCGACGAGAACAACGAAGGCCACGCGGTGCTGACGGTCCGCACCGATCAGGGCGACTACGTTCTCGACAACAAGCGCCGCGACGTCGTGCGCTGGACCGATACGCCCTATTCCTTCGTCAAGCGGCAGTCTGAGAAGAATCCGCTCGTGTGGATTTCGCTTCTGCCGCCGGACAGCGTGCCGCAAACCGCCACGTCAGCCTCTAACCGTCACTAGCAGGAGCTTTTCGACACCCCAGTCTTCGTGAACTGGGATCCCTTTGAGACCCGGTGATCATCCCCCACCATCCCCGACCCCACCGGGTCTTTACTCGAGCCGGCCTCACCCCAGAGGCCGGCTCCTATTTTATTGGGGAGCCTTACGTTACAGATTCAGGATCAGATCGAGCAGCAATGCGCCGGAGATCAGGCTCCACGCGGCAGCGATGGCCGCGGAAACCCCGAACCAGACCTTCGGACGGCCCTTAAGCCGCAAACCCCACCACGCGTTTCGCATGAGAATGGCAGGCCCGGCCAGCACGCGCAGCACCACCCCGCCCAACGAGGCGAGAATGGAATCCGGCTCGATGCCGAAGCGCATCGGCTGGCCCGAGACGAGCTGAACGAAGCTCGCCAGCACGCCGGCCGCCACGAAGCCGACCGCCGTCGCGTAGAGATAGATCGCCAAGAATTGCATTGGGGCCCCCGCCGCCACGCTGTTACCCGCGAGCAGTCTAGCCAGGGCGGGGAAGCCCTTCGTCTGAATTCTAAATAAGTAGTTAACGACCGTGCCGGAGCGGCACTCGGGCTAACCCTTCAGGTCGTAATCAAGGATCGCCATTTGAAACTGGTAGGCGATCTCGCCCTCGTCGTCGTCGCGGAAGAGGATGCCGATGAACTCCTCGCCGATATAGACCTCGGCGGAGTCGTCTTTCCTGGGGCGCTGTCGCACCTGCATTTCGGGCAGGCGGAAGACCTTCTTGAGATAATGTTCGAGCTTGAGGATCTCGTCTCGTGTCACCGCCGTCTCCCCGCCCGCAGACCGGGCCTTCCAATTGTTTCCAAGTCCTAGAGTGAACTCATTTCGGACTGAATCGCGATCTCACTTCTAGGGTCTTGTGTGAGCATGATCTCTTCGGAAAACCGGTTCCCACTTTTCGCGGATCATGCTTTAGCGGCGGTCTTGATCGTCATCGCCCACGAACATCTGATCCATGGCAAGCGCGGGCTCCTCGCAGCCGGCAAAGCCGACCTCGCGGGCCGGCACCCCTGCCACGGTCCGTCGCGCGGGCACGTCGTTGAGCACGACGCTGCCGGCGGCCACGCGCACGCAATCGCCGACTTTGATATTGCCAAGGATCTTGGCGCCGGCGCCGATCATCACGCCGCGCCCGATTTTGGGATGGCGGTCGCCCCGGTCATTGCCGCTGCCACCAAGGGTCACCCCGTGCAGCATCGAGCAATTATCGCCGATCACCGCCGTCTCGCCGATGACGATGCCGGTGGCATGGTCGAACATGATGCCCCGGCCGATCACGGCAGCCGGATGGATATCGACTTGCAGGAAGCGCGAGGTCAGGCTCTGCAGGTAAAGGGCAAAGTCCTTGCGGCCAGCCTTCCAGAGCGCGTGCGAGATGCGATAGGTCTCGAGCGCATGAAAGCCCTTGAAATAGAGCAAGGGCTCGATCAGGCGGCTGGAGGCCGGGTCGCGTTTGACGGTGGCCATGAGGTCGGCGCGGAACACCTCGCCGAGCGTTGGATCGGCCGCCAGCACCTCGTGAAACGTCTTGTGCAATAGCCCAGAGTCGAGCGCCGAATGCTGGAGCCGGCGCGCGAGCCGATAGCATACGGCATCCTCGAGCCGCGCATGGTCGAGCACCGTCGCATAGATGAAGCCGCCAAGCGCCGGCTCGGCCGCGCTGATCTCCTCGGCCTCGCGCCGCACCTGGCTCCAGATCGGATCGTAGCTCTTGATGTGCGGCTCGGCCGCCGCGAAAGGCTTTTGCATAGGAACCTTCAATCTGCCCCCTCACATAGGGACGTTGGGGGCTAAGCGACTTACAGGACCACTGAACTAAGGCCGCCGGGTTAAAAAGTCGAGCACACCTTGCTTGAAACGGGCGTCTCCGACCGCCTTCATATGGTCGCGCCCTGTTATATCAAGGAGTTGGGCACCCGGGATCAGGCATGCAAGCTCCCGGCCCGAGCCCGCGATCACATCCTCGCTGCCGACGGCGATCAGTGTGGGCACGGCGATCCGGGCAAGATCGTCAGGGGTGATCTTCTCGCGCGGGCCACGCATGCAGGCGGCAAGCGCCTTGAGATCGCTTCCCGTCTGCTCGGCAAAGGCCCTAAAGCTGCGGGCGGTGTCGTTGGTCACGTCCTCGATGCGCGGCGCCTCCAGCGCTTTAGCGATCGGCCCCGACCCCACCATGCCGCGCACCAGATTGATGCCGACCCCGGCCAGGATCGCGCTTCGCGCGCGCGTCTCATTCGCAAGGACAAGGAAGGTGGCGATGCGTCCGCCCATGGAATAACCCATCACATCGGCGCGGGCGATGGCGAGATGGTCGAGCAGGCGGCGCGCGTCCTCCGCCATCAACGGCGCGCCGTAGAGGCTCGGATCGTAGAGCTTCTCGCTTTGCCCATGCCCGCGATTGTCATAGGCGACGACGCGGCGTCCGGCCTCGGTCAGCGTGCGCACCCAGCCTGCATCGCGCCAATTGGCCGCGATGTTGGAGGCGAAGCCGTGGATGAGGAGGATGGGCTCCCCTTCTCCCTCGTCGATATAGGCGATCCTGACGCCATCTGAATCGAAGCTCTGCATTCTTGAGCTACCGCTTTGCCC
>JALHTP010000092.1 GCA_022865725.1 Methyloceanibacter sp.
AGAAGGGGCAATGCACGCTCTATCTGGCCGACGTCGCCGCCCATGCCGAAGGCCTGATCTTCATCGCGCGCCCCGATTGCAGCCATGACATTGAACAACAGCTCCGGCGCCTCAAGGACGCGCTGAACGCGCCGGCGCGAACGCGCCTCTATCTCGCGGCGCGGCACTCTTATCGCGGCGACGACAAAGCCCGCATCGCCGTACTCGCCCAACTGGCAACCCGCGTAGGAACGCCCCTGGTCGCCACCGGCGGCGTGCTCTATCACGCGCCCCACCGGCGTCCCTTGCAAGACGTGCTCACCTGCATCCGCGAGAAATGCACGATTACGGAAGCGGGTCTCCGCCTCGAAGCCAACGCGGAGCGGCACGTGAAATCCGCAAAAGACATGGCGCGCCTGTTCGCAGGCCATGCGGACGCGCTTCGCCGCAGCATCGAAATCGCGGAATCCTGCACCTTCTCCCTCGATGAGCTGAAATACGAATATCCCGACGAGCCGGTGCCGCACGCCAAGACGCCGCAATCGCATCTGGAGGACCTGACCTGGGAAGGTGCGGCTTGGCGCTTTCCCCACGGCATCCCTGCGAAGGTCCGCGACACGCTCCTAAAGGAGCTCGCGCTGATCGCCGAGCTCGACTACGCGCCCTATTTCCTCACCGTCCACGACATCGTCCATTACGCGCGGTCTCAAAACATCCTCTGCCAGGGCCGCGGCTCGGCCGCCAATTCCGCCGTCTGCTACTGCCTCGCCATCACCAATGTCGATCCCACCGAGATCGATCTCCTATTCGAGCGCTTCGTCTCGCCCGAGCGCAAAGAACCTCCCGACATCGACGTGGACTTCGAGCATGAGCGGCGCGAGGAGGTGATCCAATATATCTATGCCCGCTATGGCCGCGACCGCGCCGGCCTTGCCGCCACCGTCATCTGCTATCGCGGGCGGCTTGCCGTGCGCGAGGTCGGCAAAGCGCTCGGCCTTTCCGAGGATACCGTAGCCACGCTCGCCACCACCATCTGGGGCCTGAGCAATTCTTCCCTGCCCGAGACCTATGTGCGCCAAGCGGGCCTCGATCCTTCAGACCCTCTGCTCGCCCGCTGCCTCGAGCTCACCCAAGAGCTGATCGGCTTCCCCCGCCATCTCTCCCAGCATGTGGGCGGCTTCGTGTTGACGCGCGGGCCTTTGTCAGAAGTCGTCCCCATCGGCAACGCCGCCATGGAGGACCGCACCTTCATCGAATGGGACAAGGACGATCTCGACGCGCTCGGGCTCTTGAAGGTCGACGTGCTCGGGCTCGGCATGCTCACCTGCATCCGCAAGGCCTTCGCGCTGATCGCGGCCCATTACGGCAAGGACGTCGCCCTCGGCACGGTGCCGCGCGACGATCCTCTCGTTTACGACATGCTCTGCAAAGCCGACTCGATCGGCGTGTTCCAGGTCGAGAGCCGGGCGCAGATGAACATGCTCCCGCGGTTGAAGCCCCGCTCGTTCTACGATCTCGTCATCGAGGTCGCGATCGTGCGGCCGGGTCCCATCCAGGGCGACATGGTGCATCCTTATCTTCGCCGCCGCTGCGGCGAGGAGCCGGTCGAGTTCCCCTCGCCACACTCCGAGCATGGCCCCGCCGACGAGCTCCGCCAAGTGCTCGGCAAGACCATGGGCGTGCCGCTCTTCCAGGAGCAGGCCATGCGGCTTGCCATGGTGGCGGCGAAGTTCTCCGGGCCCGAGGCGAACGAGCTGCGCCGCGCCATGGCCACCTTCCGCCGCCGCGGCACCATCGACAAGCTGCATGAGAAGATGGTCGGCCGCATGACGGCGCGCGGCTATCCGCCCGACTTCGCGGAACGCTGCTTCAACCAGATCAAAGGCTTCGGCGAGTATGGCTTTCCCGAAAGCCACGCCGCGAGCTTCGCCCATCTCGTTTACATTTCCGCCTGGATAAAAAAATTCCATCCCGATGCCTTCGCCTGCGCATTATTGAATTCACAGCC
>JALHTP010000093.1 GCA_022865725.1 Methyloceanibacter sp.
ATGCAGGCGCTCGACCAGATCAAGCCGGACTCGCCGCTTTGGCTGAACGTGCAGATCCAGAAGGCCTTCGCGCTCAATTCGCTGGAGCGGATCGACGACGCCAAGGTGCTGCTCGAAGGACTGGCCTCCAAGAATCCCAAGGACGTGCGCCCGCTCGATGCGCTGGGCAACATCCTGCGCGCGCATGAGCGCTATGGCGAGGCGCGCGAATATTATACCCGCGCCGTCGCGCTGATCCCCAAGCCTACCAAGGAGAATTGGACGCTCTTTTATTCGCGCGGGGTGTGCAACGAGCGGATGAAGGATTGGCCGGCGGCCGAGGCCGATTTCAAGGAGGCGCTCGTGCTGTCTCCGGAAGAGTCCCTCGTGCTCAATTATCTCGGCTATTCCTGGGTCGATCAGGGCCGCAATCTAAAGCAGGCGATGGACTACATCCGCAAGGCGGTGAAGCTCAAGCCTGACGACGGCTATTATGTCGACAGCCTGGGTTGGGCCTATTTCAGGCTCGGCAGCCTGCCGGCGGCGGTGGAGAATCTCGAACGCGCCGTCGAGCTCAAGCCCGACGATCCGATCATCAACGATCACCTTGGTGACGCCTATTGGCGGGTGGGGCGGACGCTCGAGGCGAAATATCAGTGGGCGCAGGCGCTGACGCTGAAGCCCGAGGACGACCAGGTCGTCACGCTTAAGGCAAAGATCGCCTCCGGCCTGCCGGACAACGCCGAGACCAAGTCGGCGCAAGACCGGACCACGCAAGCGGGCCAAAAGACGCCGCAATAGACGGCGCGCTGTTAAGCGAGCGGGCATGACTGCGCTCCGTGACACTGGCTGGGCCAAGCTCAATCTGACGCTTGAAGTGCTGGGACGCCGGCCTGACGGCTTTCACGAGCTGAACAGCCTCGTCGCCTTCGCCCGCCTCGGCGATACGATCGAGCTGGAGCCCGGTGGTGCGCTCGATCTCGATGTCGAAGGCCCCTTCGCCCCTGCCTTGAGCGGCGACAATCTCATCGTCAGGGCGGCGGAAGCCGCTTCCCGCATCACGCCGGGCGTTAAGCTCGGCCGCTTTCGCCTGATAAAAATGCTTCCCGTCGCCGCGGGGCTAGGCGGCGGCTCGGCCGATGCCGCTGCCGCCTTGCGCCTGATTGCGCGCGCCAATCAAGGCGCGCTGCCTGACGCCGCATTGGCAGAGCTTGCGCCGAAGCTCGGCTCCGATGTGAGCGTCTGTCTCAAAAGCCGCCCCGCGCTCATGACCGGGCGCGGCGAGACGGTCGAGCCTGTGCGGGGCTTCCCCTCTTGCGGCGTGCTTCTCGCCAATCCGGGGCCGGCTCTTGCGACCGAGGCGGTCTATGCCGGACTTCGCGCCGGAGCTTTGGCCGCGCCGCCGCGCCCTCAAGCCGAGACGCTGGACTTCCAGGACGACTTCGAAAGGCTGATCGCCTATGCGCTCCCGCGCGGCAACGACCTCGAAGCGCCGGCCGCGCAGCTTGCGCCTTCAATCAGGGGCGTGCTCGCCGCGCTGCTTTCGCTTGAAGGAGTGCGTATCGCCAGGCTCTCGGGCAGCGGGCCGACCTGCTTTGCCCTGTTCGCCACCGAGGAGGAGGCAAAACGCGCCGCCGCCACGCTCGCTGAAGCACACCCCGATTGGTGGACGGTCTCAAGCACGCTTGGATAAACTACAAAGCCTTGTCATGCCCGCGGAGGCGGGCATCCAGTACCCCCTGGCGCTCGCTGTTCTTGACTGCCTGGGCCTACTGGATTGCCCGGTCAAGCCGGGCAATGACAAAAAGGGGGTGGTCTAGAAGGGCCGGTCGACGCAGAACTCGATGGCCTCGAGCAGCGCCGCCTTCACGTCGGACTCCGGGAAGATGGCCAGATCATCACGGGCGATGGCGCCGTAATGGCGCGCCCGCTCCATCGTGTCGCTCAGCGCATTGTGCCGCTTCATCAGCGCACACGCCTCGGCGAGATCGTGCCTGCCGACTTCGCCCTCTTGCAGCGTGCGCTGCCAGAAGGCGCGCTCCACCGCATTCCCGCGGCGATAGCACAGCACCACCGGCAGTGTGATCTTGCCCTCGCGGAAATCGTCGCCGACGCTTTTGCCAAGCATCGACTGCTCGCCCGAATAATCGAGCGCGTCGTCGACCAGTTGGAAGGCCAGCCCGAGATTGCGGCCATACGAGCGCAATGCCGCAGCCTCCGATTTCGGCCGCCCCGCGATCACCGCGCCGACCTCCGCGGCGGCAGCGAACAAGGCCGCGGTCTTGGCGTCGATCACCGCGAGATAATCGTCCTCGGTGGTCTCGGTGTTCTTGGCGGTGATGAGCTGCATCACCTCGCCCTCGGCGATGATCGCCGCCGCATCCGCCAGGATGCGCAAAGCTCCGAGCGAGCCTACATTGACCATCATCTTGAAGGCCTGACCGAGCAGATAATCGCCGACGAGGACGCTCGCCTCGTTGCCCCACAAGAGGCGCGCCGTGGTTCTGCCGCGGCGGAGATTGCTCTCGTCGACCACGTCGTCGTGCAGGAGGGTCGCGGTATGCATGAACTCCACGCTTGCCGCGAGCCGCACATGGCCGTCGCCGGCATAGCCGCACAGCCTGGCCGCGCCGAGCGTGAGCATGGGGCGCAGGCGCTTTCCCCCGGAATCGATCAGATGCCGGGCAAGCTCGGGGATCAGCTCGACATTGGATCTGGCGC
>JALHTP010000094.1 GCA_022865725.1 Methyloceanibacter sp.
CATCTTGCCGCGTCCCGTCGTGGCAAGGACATTGAGCGTGCTCTTGTTGAAATAGTTCGCCGGAATATCGAACTCGGGCTGCTGCTTCGGCTTGGAGGCCGCGGCCAGCGCTTCCGGCAGCGCCGGCCCCCCGGGTGCTGCCGGGTTCGGCAAGACGAGATGGGGCAGCGACCAGTTGAGCTTCAGCCCTTTGACATTGGCCTCGAAGGTCTTGCGCGAGACGCCTGCCGCTTCCGCGTCGGGCCAGAGGGCTGCAAGCCACGCGGCGAAGCTCTTCTCCACCGCGCTCTTATAGACCGCGACCTCGTCCTCGGCCGGCCTCGCCTCGATCGGCAGCAGCGCGGCGAGCGCGAACACAAGGGCTAGACCGATCTTCCCGAGCTTGCTTGCCGGCATCCCATGCGCCATTCCGTGAGCGGCCCGAACGATTCGAGGCGTCCCGCCCCGATTCTGGGGGACGCTTTAAGGCGGCGCAAAGGCAAAATTGCAAGGAGTTAAGAGGCGGCGCGGTATTCGATCAGCCGCTTTTCCCAGGCGAGCGCGTGCCCGACGATGGTGTCGAGGTCGTTGAGCCTGGGTTCCCAGCCGAGCACCTTGCTGATGCGCTCCGCCTTGGCCACGATCGCCGCGGGGTCGCCTGCCCGGCGCGGTCCCAGATGGACGGCGAAGTCGCTCTGCGAGGCCCGCTTGACCGAACCGATCACGTCGAGCACGGAGAAGCCGCTGCCATAGCCGCAATTCAGCACCTCGCTCTCCCCGCCTGCGCGGAGATAGCGGAGCGCGTCGCGATGCGCGCGGACGAGATCGCTCACATGGATATAGTCGCGGATGCAGGTTCCGTCCGGCGTGGGATAGTCCGTGCCGAACACTTCGAGACAGGGCCTCTCGCCGAACGCGGCTTCGCACGCGACCTTGATGAGATGGGTGGCGCGCGCGGTGGATTGCCCGGTCCGGCCGAGCGGATCGGCGCCGGCGACATTGAAATAGCGCAAGGCTACATAGCGCAGCGCGTGCGCCCGCGCCGTATCGCGCAGCATGATCTCGGTCATGAGCTTCGAGGTGCCGTAAGGCGACATCGGCTCGAGCACGGCGTTCTCGGCAACCGGATTTTCCTTCGGCATGCCGTAGACCGCCGCGGTCGACGAGAAGATGAAATGGGGCACCTTGGCCTCGACCGCCGAGGCGATCAGCGAGCGCGATTTGCAGGTGTTGTTGAGGTAATAGCCGAGGGGATCGGCGACCGACTCAGGCACCACGACCGAGCCGGCGAAATGGATGATGGCGTCGATGGAATTGCCCGATAGCAGCCGGCGCACAAGACCAGGGTCGCCGACATCGCCTTCCACGAACTTCGCCGCGTCGGGCACCGCCCAGCGGAAGCCGGTCGACAGATTGTCGAGCACGACCACGTCCTCGCCCGCATCGAGCAGCTCGAGGACCATATGGCTGCCGATGAAGCCAGCCCCACCCGTGACCAGAACACCCATGCAACAACCTTATCACGCAGCCATTTGCATTTCGCTGCTTGGTATCGGATAGAGGTTGAGGGACTTCTAACTTCAGGCTCCGGCCCGCCCCTGCCTGACCGCGCTTAACCCTAACGAGGACCCGAATGGCTGCTCGCGTCCGCAAGGCCGTGTTCCCCGTGGCAGGGCTCGGCACCCGCTTCCTGCCGGCGACCAAGGCCATGCCGAAGGAGATGCTGACGGTGGTCGACCGGCCGCTGATCCAGCACGTGGTGGACGAGGCGATGGAGGCCGGCATCGAGCACTTCATCTTCGTCACCGGCCGCAACAAGGGCGTGATCGAGGACCATTTCGACCGGCAGTTCGAGCTCGTGCAGGTGCTTGCCGCGCGCGGCAAGACGGCAGAGCTTGCCAGCCTCAACGGCGATCTCCCGGGACCGGGAAGCACGAGCTTCACACGGCAGCAGGAACCGCTCGGCCTTGGCCACGCGGTCTGGTGCGCGCGCGAGCTGGTCGGCAACGAGCCGTTCGCTCTGCTCCTTCCCGACGTGCTGGTGCAGACGAAAGGCAAAGG
>JALHTP010000095.1 GCA_022865725.1 Methyloceanibacter sp.
GGCCGCAATGTCGAGGCGACCATCGCCAGCTTGCGCAAGATCGACTGGGAGTCGCTCGCCATCAATTTCGTCATGGTGTTCTCGCCCAACACGCTCGAAGGCGCGCCGCACCGCATGCTCACCACGCTCGAATTCCCCAAGGGCACCCCGCCCGACCGCGAGAGCAAGGCGATCCAGGCGCTCTCGGAGCGCTTCCCGCTGGTGACCGCCATCAAGGTGGGCGACATCGTCGAGGCGGCCAAGGAGATGCTCGGCAAGCTGATGACCGCGATCGGAGCGACGGCGGGCGTGACGCTGCTGATCGGCGCCGCCGTGCTTGCCGGCGCGGTCGCCGCGGGCCAGGAGCGGCGGAAATATCTGGCGGTGATCTACAAGACCCTCGGCGCCACGCGCATGAGGATCATCCGCGCCGAGCTGCTCGAATTCGGGCTGCTCGGGGTTGCCACGGCGGTGCTTTCGGTGCTGATCGCCACGCTCACCGCTTGGGCGCTCTGCAAATGGGCGTTCGACGTGCCTTTCGTGTTCTCGCCGCTGGCGGCCGGAGAGACGGTGCTGCTCGCTCTCGCCTTCGTGCTCAGCATCGGCGCTGTCGCCACCTGGCGGGTGCTTTCGGCCAAGGCCGCGCCTTATTTGCGCTCCGAGTAGGGTCTCTCCCATGGCAGCAGTGGACACGCGGCGGTCATCTTGCGAAGGCAGGATCAACCCCCCATATTCGTTGCCAAAATGCCTATCGTGAATTATCCGAGCAGCTAGGGGAAAGGACCCTTCCAAACATGGCCGATCTCGACAGACGTTACGCGCAAGGCACGACCGTCGGACGCACCGATGCGGGCGTCGTCGACCAGGGCCTGCGCGCTTACATGATTCGCGTCTACAACTACATGGCGAGCGGCGTGGCGATCACCGGCGTGGTGGCCTACGCGATCTTTGCCATGTCGGTCGTGCAAGGGACGGCGGGCCTCGAGCTGACCCCCTTCGGCCAGTTCATCTTCGCCAGCGCCTTCAAGTGGGTGGTGATCTTCGCCCCGCTTGGGTTGGTGTTCTTCATCTCGGCACGGATCAATTCCATGAGCCTTGCCACCGCCCAGATCACCTTCTGGATTTTCGCGGCGCTGATGGGCGCCTCGATCTCCTCGATCTTCCTCGTCTATGCGGGCGAGAGCATCGCCCGGGTGTTCTTCGTCACCGCGGCCTCGTTCGGGGCGCTGTCGCTGTGGGGCTACACCACCAGCAAGGATCTGTCCGGCTGGGGCTCGTTCCTGTTCATGGGCCTGATCGGCGTCATCATCGCCTCGCTGGTGAACCTGTTCATCGGCTCGACCGCGCTGCAATTCGCGGTGTCGGTGATCGGCGTTCTGGTGTTCGCCGGAATGACCGCCTACGACACGCAGCAGATCAAGGAGATGTACAGCGTCAACGACGATGGATCGGTCACCGGCCGCAAGGCCGTGATGGGAGCGCTCCGGCTCTATCTCGACTTCATCAACCTGTTCATGCTGCTCTTGCAGCTCTTCGGCAACCGCCGCTAAGCGCTCGGCGAAAGCAGTCGCCAACAAACCAAGGCCTCGGCGTTCGCGCCGGGGCCTTTTGTTTTGCTCCGCTGCGGCCCTCTTGATCGAGGTCAAGGTTGCCGTCCGCGCGCTGCCGATAGGGTATGACCCACTAAGAACGCGCCCCAGAGTCGGAGAGAGAGATGACAGATTGGCCGGAGATGACGCGAGAGCTGTCCCCTCGGCTGCGAGACCTGCGTCAGGCTATGCCCGAAGTGATGAAGGCATTTGCCGCTATTTCGCAGGGAGCCCTGGCGCCGCAGGCACTCGACACCAAGACCAAGGAGTTGATCGCACTCGCCATCGCCGTCGCCTTGAGGTGCGACGATTGCATTGCATTCCACGTAAAGGCCGCCTTACAGCAGGGGGCCTCGCGTGCAGAAGTCACCGAAGCGCTCGGTATGGCGATCTATATGGGGGCAGGCCCGTCGGTAATGTATGCGAGCCACGCGCTCGACGCCTTCGAGCAGTTCGGCGAGGCCGCCAAGGCAGACGACCGAGCGGCCTAAATCACCGCCCGGCCGCTCAAGCCTGGACGAGGCGCAAGCCCCTGTCCAGCGCGCGAAGCACGCGGGCGAGATCGTGGCCGCGCTTCAGGATGAGACCCGTCGCCGCGATCACGCTATAGGCGCCCTGACGGCGCGCCAGCTTCGGCGCTTTCTCGATACGGTAGAGCGGGGTCTCGGACGAGCGGCGGAAGACCGAGAACACGGCCTTCTCTCGCAGCGTGTCGATGGCGTAATCGCGCCATTCGCCGCTTGCGACTTTCCGCCCGTAGACGCTGAGGATTTGGGTGAGTTCCCGGCGATCGAATGAGATGTCGCCGCGCCGGGGTGGCCCCTCGGCAAGATGTGCAGCGCCGCTAGCCTTGCGAGCCAGCGGCAAGATTATAGGTTCCGTATCGCTCAATGCGCGCCTCCTGTGACGGAAGCTTCATGATGACGTTAGCGTTAGCGAAATTCAAGCCGATGCAGCAGGTTACACGAGTTGTAACATAACGAAACATAAATCACAGTTCCGCCTAAGTTCAGCCGTTGCCACGCCCCAAAGAACCTTATGATCAGCATCGTTGCCTCTCGGCCCGGTCCAACTAAGAGAGGCGCCGGAATCTCAGCCCCCCAGCCCCCCCGGGGTCTTCTCTCGGACCGGGCCACTTCATTTCAAGAGGCCACGGAAAACGTTGAACGGGTCGGTTCGCCGGCCCGTTTTGTTTTTGGGGATGCGCGTCTCCGGCGCAGGAGAGACAGCTTCGACGATCGGGGCTTAAAGCAGCTCGTATTCCGCGGCGCCGAGGATTGCGCCTGCATTCTCCACCTGGAGCAGCGCGACCAGGCAATCCCCGCCCATCGCTTTCAACTCCTTCAGCGGCAGCCGGAGCGTCATCGCCTCGCCCTGCCACATCCCGACCGGCGTAAGGTCCCTGACCGGGTGGTGATAGGAGAGATTGCGCCCACGGTTCTCGCCGCGGGTGACCGAGACCGTCGCGTCCTCCTTGGCCAGCGCGAGCCACACCGTCGCCGCGCGCTTGTCCGACTTGTCGCGCGCAGCGCCGATGCCGATCACCAGCGTGTCGCCTTCGGCGTGCATGCTGACCGGCACCCTGACATCCTTGAGCCTCGTCGCCGCGTCCCGCATCGCCATCTCGATCGCGGCCTCGTTGCTGCCGTTCACGTGGATGACGCCGTCGACCACGATTTGCGGCGTGTAGACCCTGCCGTCGCCACGCATGCGCGCATATTCCCTCTGGCGCTCGCTGTTGGCGGGGGTGGAGAGCGTGTCGTGCCAGCCGAGATAGTTCCAGTAGTCGACGGAATAGGACAGCGTGATGAGGCCGGGCTGCTTGCCGAGATCCGCCAGCAGCGCGTCCGCGGCCGGACAGGAGGAGCAGCCCTGGCTCGTGAACAGTTCGAGCACCGCCGTCTCTTGCCCGGCAACGCTCGCCGGCTCAGCCACTGGCGGCTCGGCCATGACCGGCGCGGCGATGGTGCCGAGAGCGAGCGCGATCAACGCCCGCGCGCTTGGGCGGAAAAGTGACCTCATGGCTCCTAGCATGCAGGAACCGGACCGAAATTTCTGGCA
>JALHTP010000096.1 GCA_022865725.1 Methyloceanibacter sp.
CCGCGCGACATTGAGACCCTTGCAGGCCCTCTATAAATGGCCGCAATCCCGGTGTAGTTTGCGGCCCCATGAGACCCGTCCAGGCGGTAGATTGGGGGATGCCAATCTGCCGGGGCGGATTCGCATGCGAGAGGTCGGGGCAAGGTGCGGGACTTCCTCCAGGGTAATCGCCGGGCCAAGCTGATCGATTGGCTGAAGATCGATTCGTGGATCGATTCAGGCCTCTATAACGCCTGGATCCGCTTCCGCGACTGGTGGAGCGGCTATTCCTCGTTCTTTGGCCGCTTCGAGGTCAAAGGCTTCGTCCGCGCCCTCAACGAGCTTGCCTGCGAGGGGATGACGCTTGGCGTGGGCGCCCTTCTCGTCCTCGCGACTTTCGCCCTTCCTGCCTTCGAGACCGCGCAAGGCAAGATGAACCTTTCCGACGAGTACAGCGTCACCTTTCTCGATCGCTTCGGCAACGAGATCGGCAAGCGCGGCCTGTTGCGCGACGACTCGGTGCCTCTCGATGAAATCCCGGACGCCATGATCAAGGCGACGCTTGCCACCGAGGACAGGCGGTTCTTCGAACATTTCGGCGTCGATGTCATGGGCACCTTCAGGGCCCTTGCCGCCAATGCCCGCCACGACACGGTCGTGCAAGGCGGTAGCTCGCTGACCCAGCAGCTCGCCAAGAACATGTTCCTGTCGCCCGAGCGCTCCCTCAGCCGGAAAATCAAAGAAGCGATCATCGCCATCTATCTCGAGAACCATTACTCGAAGCCCGAAATCCTGAAGATGTATTTCGACCGTGCCTATCTCGGCGGCGGGTCGTATGGCGTCGAGGCGGCGGCGCAATATTATTTCAACAAGTCGATCCGCGAGGTGAACCTCTCCGAGGCGGCCATGCTCGCCGGCATGTTCAAGGCGCCCACACGCTACGCGCCTCACGTCAACCTCGCCGCCTCGCGCGCCCGGGCCAACGAGGTGCTGAGCAACATAGTCGAGGCCGGATTCATGAGCGAGGGCCAGGTTTATGGCGCCCGCATGAACCCCGCTAAGATCGTCGAGCGCGGCGATTCCAACACGCCCGACTATTTCCTCGACTGGGCCTTCGAGGAGGTGCAGCGGCTGATGCGAGGCAAGGAAGACCACATCGTCGTCGCCCGCACCACCGTGGATGTCGGCTTGCAGAGAATGGCGGAGGACGCCATCGGGCAGACCATCAAGCAATTCGGTAAGTCCCGCAATTTCGATCAGGGCGCCTTGGTCTCCATGGAGCCCGACGGCGCGGTGCGTGCCATGGTAGGCGGCAAGGACTACGGCGAAAGCCAGTTCAACCGCGCGAGCCACGCCTTCCGCCAGCCAGGCTCCTCGTTCAAGGGCTATGTCTATCTGACCGCGCTCGAGAACGGCTTCACGCCCGAATCGTCGGTCAGCGACGGTCCCGTCAGTTGCGGCCGCTGGGCGCCGAAAAACTATTCCGGCGGCTATAAGGGCCGCATGACGCTGCGGATGGCGCTGGCGAAGTCGATCAACACCATCGCCGTGAAGCTTTCGCTCCAGGTTGGGCGCGAGAAGGTGCTCGCCAACCTGGCCAAGATGGGCATCAACCACCTCAAGAAGACCTGCTCGCTGGCGCTTGGCGACAACGGCATGACGCCGCTCGAGCATACCGGCGGCTACGCGACCTTTGCCGCCGGCGGCTTCGAGGTGCACCCTTACGCCATCGAGGAGATCCGGACGCTCTCCAGCGGCGAGGTCGTCTATAATCGCGACCGCGACGAGCCCGCTCGCAAGCAGATCTTCGACACCAAGGTTGTAGGCGAGCTGAACACCATGCTGCAGGCGGTGGTTCTGGAAGGAACCGGCAAGGCGGCCCAACTGGACTACACCTATTCCGTCGGCAAGACGGGAACGAGTTCGGCCTATCGCGACGCCTGGTTCATAGGGTTTACCGGGCAATACGTCACCGGCGTCTGGCTCGGCAATGACGACTTCACCCCCATGGCGCGGGTGACCGGCGGCAGCTTCCCCGCGCAGACCTGGCATGCCTACATGGCGGCGGCGCACGACACCGACAACATCCCGCAGATCGCGGGCTTGCCGGTGCATCCTGTCCAGGCAGCCGAGCAGGCGCGGATCGCCGCGGCAGTGGCGCAGAACGCGACTGCCAATCCGGAGATTGCGGCGCCCGCGCCCGAGAGCGTCAAGGACATGTCCTCGGCGACGCGACAGGTTCTCGAGAAGCTGAGCTCCATGCTCAAGGACGCTCGCCCGCTCAACCCGAGCGATGCGCGTCCCGATCGCGCCGAGGCGCCGGCTGCGCCTGCGGCTGACTCTTCCGCGAAGCCGAGCCTGGCGTCGGCCTCCACCGCCGACGGCGCGGCGCCGCCGCCCGACAATCCCATTCCGCCGGCCGAGCCGCAGACTGCACTTTCGGCGGGAAGAGACGATGGTGCAGCGACCCCGCATTAGGCGCCTTTCGCGCGCCGCCTTGTATCGATGGACACCGATCGCTTGACCAGCGTGCTGCCAAACTCCCAGCTTGTGCTCGCCCCTTCGCAATCAGCCCCTTGGCGCGAAGAAGAAGCAGCCAGCCATTCCATGCGGTCGCTGGCCTACTTCATCGGAACGTTCGTGGTCGCTCTCATGCTCGGCATCGGCTCGGCCTGGTACATGATCGAGCGCGGCTCGCCTCTGACGACGACGAAGGTGGGGCCTTGGGACGGCTGGATCAGCGAGGGTAATCCCAGTGCCGACCCCTACACCAAGGCGCATGTGGCGCGGAGCGGCAGGCTTCCCCTCACCTCGACCGTCGCCCGCTATTTCACGGCGTGGACCGACAGCGCCGGGCACACACTCACCTCGGGCTGCCAATATTCGATCGAGGGCTCGCCGCTCAACGCGCGCTGGTGGTCGATCGCAGTTTATGACGAGTATGGCGGGCTGATCGAGAATCCCTCGGCGCGCTACAGCTTCAACAGCGAGGAGCTGCTTCGTCACTCCGACGGCGCGTTCCGCATCAACTTGTCGGGCAAGGCGCGCCCCGAGAACTGGCTTCCGAGCGGGACCGTAGAGCAGCCCCTCGTGCTGCTCTTGCGCATTTACAGCCCGCGCGAAACCGACGGCTCCGGCATCGGTCTCATTCCCGGCGAGCGGCTGCCCAAGGTCGAGCGCAAAGCATGCGAGTAAGGATCCCCGGACTCTATATCGTGCTTGGGCTGGTGCTTGCGGGCCTCATCCACATCGTGGCCGTGCTCACCCTGCCTGCGCTTGCTCCGCGGAACGCACATGCACGATTGGCGGCGCTCGGCCCGGCCAACACCATGATCGAGCTGCCTGCCGCGGCTCCCGGCCGGCAGGTCATGCCGATGATGGCGCCCGACGTCCGCTATGCCTTCTGCCGCTTCGATCTCGCCAACGGACCGGTCAGGCTCAAGGCGACGATTGCCGACGAGCTTTGGCTGATCGCGCTCTACACGCCTGAGGGAGAAAATTTCTATTCGGTGGCCGGCGCCGACATGAAGCGGCCCCAGCTCGATCTCGTCATCGCCGGCGCCGATCAGACGGTGGAGGAGGCCGGCGTCGACGCTCCCGAATCATCCGATGAGGTTCTGGTCGTCAATTCGCCCGTCACCGAGGGCATCGCGCTGATTCGCGCGCCGCTGGCGGGGCCAAGCCGTGCGCCCAGGGCCGAACAGGCCCTCAAGGCGACCTCTTGCGGTCCTTATACGAAATCGGGCTGACGGCCCCGTCTTTCGCTATTTTTTTCGGCTGCGTTGCATGCGCCTGCGGGACGGCGTGCCGGCGTGCTCGGGCATATCGATGGATGCGCGGCGATCGATCCTCACTCCCGGAAAGATGATGATCTGGCCGAGCGAATCCTCGATGGGCCTTGCGATCCGGACTGCCGCCTCTTCGCTGCGGCGGAATTCAAGGATGATCCCCATTTTCGTCTCCAAGGGTGGCGCGCTTTGCATAGATCACGGCGCCACATCGCCTGGTCAGCATTAAGACGCAGGTAAGGTTAACGAACCCCTAACCGCTTCCCGCTGGCGCCACCCTCAATCCTTGACCGCCGCATCGCCGAGGAAGTGCCGCCCGGCTCTGTCCTCGACCTCGATGATCCAAAGGTCGGGATCGAACTCAAGCTGGCGGGCGAGATAACCGTCTGCCTCGGCGACGCTTGCCGGACGAGGCCCGAAGCAGCTCACCCACCGCCGGTCAGTCTCGCTCTCAGTCAAGCCTGCCGGCGCCGGGCCATAAACGCACACCGTGCCGTCGAGCCTATCGATGCAAATGAAGATGGCGCCGGCCGCCGCATCCCCCCGCTGCACGATCACGACGGGAACGTTATGGCCTTGGCACAGGCGGAGATACGCTCTGACCCAGATCTCGCTCTTGAGGCGCATGGGAACTCGGGGCTGGCGCGAGAGTTCAGTGTCCCGCGGCCGTCTTGGTCAGGTCGCGTCCGGTGACGCGTTTCAGCTCGCGCATCAACTCGGGCGTAATACGTCCGGTCTGGGCAATCTTCCGGTCGTGCTGAAAGGCGTTGATGGCGCGGGTCGTGGCGCCGCCCAACGCACCATCCACGGCACCCGGCGCATAGCCGAGATCGGCAAGGATTTGCTGCACAGTCTTCACCTTCGCGTCCTCCTTGGCCTTGGGACTTAGAGCCTTCTCCGCATCGACCGATCCGGTCGCACCGGCCGGCTGCACGCTGGCGCCAAGCAGGATGTCGCGCAAGAGCTCATCCGTGGCGACCCCTGTCACGGGAAGACCCCGGCTCTTCTCATAGGCCGAGATCGCTGCACGTGTCTTGTCGCTCGGCTTGCCGTCCGCAGGCCCGACATCGTAGCCGCGACTGGCCAGCTCTCGTTGCACGGCTTTGAGGAGAAGTTCCGCTCCCCCCTCCCCTGCCTCGAGAGCAGGCAAGTCGGTGCTGACCGGCGGGAGCGTCACGACCTCAACGGGCGGAGCGCTCACAGGCGTGGAGACCTGCCGCGAGGCCGCCGTGAGGGCCGCGCTGCCATGCAGCTCCTGCAAATAGAGCGCGTTGTAAATGATACTTCCCGTCAGGCCGACAAAGGCCAGGAAGACGAGCCGCGTTGCTACTACGCCCATCGCTCACGGTAATCTCAAAGGATGCCCAGGGGCGGAGAGGCGTCATGCCCCTTTCCCTTGGCCATCTTGGCGATCGAAACTAAAGAGATGCTAAACGGCCCCTCGGCCACAGCAATCCTTCCAAAGCTCAAGCGGCCGACACCGTAGGCCGATGCAGCGGCGCTTCCACCGATTCGCCGGCGCCTTCGAGAGGCAGCACGATGGTGGCAATTGTCCCTTCTCCAAGCTTGCTCGCAAGCTCGAGGCGGCCGCCATGGAGCCGCGCCAATCCCTTCACCACCGACAATCCCAGGCCTGCGCCGTCATAGCTTCGATCGTAGGAATTGTTCGCCTGCACGAACGGGTTGCCGAGCTTCGGCAGGTCCTGCTCGGCGATGCCAATGCCGTTGTCGGCGACGATGAACTCGATATTCCCGTCGGCGAGCGCCGCCGAGACGCGCACCCAGCCGCCTGGATCGGTGAACTTGATGGCGTTCGAGATCACATTCAGCAGCATCTGCTTGCAGGCGCGCTTGTCGGCCGGAAGCTCGGGGATGCCGGGCGCCACGTCCATGATGAGCGACAGCGACCGTTGCTCGGCCGTGTGGCGCATGAGGTCGCAACAGGACTTGACGAGGGGCGCCACGTCGAACGGTTCCTTGACGATCTTGAACTTGCCGGCCTCGATCTTCGACATGTCGAGGATGTCGTTGACGACGTTCAGCAGGTGCTCGCCGCTTTCGTGGATGAGCCGCGCATAATCGCGATAGCGCGCTTCGCCGAGCGATCCGAACAGCTCGCGGTTGAGGATCTCGGAGAAGCCGATCACGGCGTTGAGCGGGGTGCGGAGCTCATGGCTCATATTGGCGAGGAACTGCGTCTTGGCCCGGCTTGCGCTCTCGGCCTCGTCACGGGTGCGCAGAATCTCGGCCTCCTGCGCCTTGCGGTCGGAGATGTCACGCGTCACGGCGACGATGCCGGGCCGGTCGAGCACGGCGCCCTCCGCCCGTAAAGGCCGGCAGCGCATCTCGACCCACACATAGCGGGCCGCTTCGGCCATTCCGGCGCGGCGCACCCTGAACTCGACCGCGATAGACTCGTTATTGGCAAATGAGCGCGACAACGCCGTGAGATAAGCCGGGCGGTCGGCGACAGGCACGCGCTCGAAGAGGCCGTCGCCGGCGATCTTCTGCGCAGGCTCGCCGAAGAGCTGCTGCGCGGCGAGCGAGGCGAAGA
>JALHTP010000097.1 GCA_022865725.1 Methyloceanibacter sp.
ATAGACGACGCCGGCGCAGTCGGTGTCCTCGAAATAGACGCGCACGGGCAGGACATGGGTCTCGCCCTCCATCCGCCCCGCCAGGTCGGGCCAACGCTCCCTCTCCCCTTTGGGGCGAGGGTGGGGGTGAGGGGTTGTAGCCATCGCCGATGGATCGCAGCCGCTGAACCCCCCGCCCCCGGCGCGCTAGGCGCGCCGACCTCTCCCCGCTGGGGAGAGGATTTTGGAGCTCGCTGTTGTCGCTCGTCATTCTTCGGCACCATTGAATAAGGGGAATTGCGTCGCAGACTGCGCCGGTTGTTGCAGGCCGAGATGGACGAAGGCTTGTGCCGTCAGCACCCGCCCGCGCGGGGTGCGCGCGATGAAGCCCTGCTGCAACAGATAAGGCTCGATGATCTCCTCGATGGCGTCGCGCGGCTCCGACAGCCCTGCGGCGATCGTCTCGACGCCGACCGGCCCGCCGCCATAGTTCACCGCGATCAGGCGGAGATAACGGTGATCCAGCGCATCGAGACCTTTGCCGTCGACCTCGAGCTGCGACAGCGCGCGGTCCGCGACCCCGGCATCGACAGCTTCGGCTCCCTCGGCGGTTGCGAAGTCGCGCACGCGCCGGAGCAGCCGTCCCGCCACTCGCGGCGTGCCCCGGGCGCGGCGCGCGATCTCATGCGCGCCCTCGCGCGTGAGGGGAAGCCCAAGCAGACGCGCCCCGCGCCGCACGATCTCCTCCAGGTCCTCGACGCCGTAGAATTCGAGCCTGATGGGAATGCCGAACCGCTCTCTGAGCGGCGTGGTGAGGAGGCCGGTGCGCGTGGTGGCGCCGACCAAAGTGAAGCGGGAGAGATCGATGCGCACCGAGCGCGCCGCGGGTCCCTCGCCGATGATGAGGTCGAGCTGGAAGTCTTCGAGCGCCGGATAGAGGATCTCCTCCACCGCCGGGCTGAGCCTGTGGATCTCGTCGATGAAGAGGACGTCGCGGTCCTCCAGATTGGTGAGCAGCGCCGCAAGATCGCCGGCCTTGGCGATCACCGGCCCCGAGGTCGCGCGGAAATTCACGCCAAGCTCGCGCGCCACGATCTGGGCGAGCGTGGTCTTGCCGAGACCGGGGGGGCCGGCGAACAGCACATGGTCGAGCGCCTCGCGCCGCCCGCGCGCCGCCTCGATGAAGATTTTCAGGTTGGAGCAGACCTTCGGCTGGCCGATGAACTCGGCGAGCGTTTGCGGCCTGAGCGAGGTCTCGCCTTGGTCCTCCTCGCGCCTCACCGCCTGGAGCATCCTCTCGCTCATTGCGCGAGCTCCTTAAGCCCGAGGCGGATCAACTCCTCGGTGCGGGCCTCGCGCCCTGCCTTGGCGATGGCCGCCGCGATGGCCGCCGCAGCCTCCCCATGGGCATAGCCGAGATTGGTCAGAGCCGATACCGCGTCGCGCGCGGCGAGCCCCTCCGGCAGGAAGGCGACGGGGCTGAGCCCGCCGCCAGGCCTGATGGCAGGCGCAAGCTGGGGCATCTTGTCCTTCAGCTCGGCCACGATGCGGGAAGCGACCTTGGGGCCTACGCCGGGCGCGCGGGCGACCTGGCCCTTGTCCTGAAGCGCCACGGCATTGGCGAGGTCGGCGGCTGAGAGCGTGCCAAGCACGGCGAGCGCCACCTTGGCACCCACGCCCTGCACCGTCTGCAACGCCCTGAACCAGGCGCGCTCATGCTCGGTGGCGAAGCCGTAAAGGTTGATCGCGTCCTCCCGCACATGGGTGTCGATGGCGAGCGTCACGATTTCGCCGACCGGCGGCAGGCTGGTGAGCGCGCGGGCGCCGACCGTCACCTCGTAGCCCACGCCGCCGACATCGACGATCACCGCATGCGGCGAGACCGAATCGAGCCTGCCGGTGAGCTTGCCGATCATGGCGCGGCGCTTTCTTGGGCAATAAGGGCTTCCAGCCGCCGCCAGGAGCGGGAATGCGCATGCGTGATGGCGATGGCGAGCGCGTCGGCGGCGTCGGCGCTGTCGGGCGCCGCGCGCGGCAACAGGCATTTCACCATGGCCCTGATCTGGCTCTTGTCGCAATGGCCGGCGCCGACCACCGTCTTCTTCACCGCGTTCGGCGCATATTCGGCGATTCTGAGCCCAAGCAATGCCGGCACCAGCAGCGCGATCCCCCGCGCCTGGCCGAGCTTCAGCGTGGCGGCGCCATCGCGATTGACGAAGGTCTGCTCGATGGCCGCCTCGGCGGGGGCGAGCCGCGCCAGCACCTCCTGCAACCCGTCGAAGATCTGCCGCAGCCGCATGGCCAGGCTCTCGGCGTCATCGGAGACGACGCAGCCGCAAGCCACGTAGCCGAGCCTGACCCCATCGCTATCGATGACGCCCCAGCCCGTGCGCCGGAGGCCCGGGTCGATGCCGATGATGCGGATTCCGGCCGTTTTCTCTGCCAAAACCGCTGCCAGATCGCTTTCCAAAGAAATGCCCCGCTGCGGACGAATCACTAGGGGATTCTGCCACGCAACAGGCCCTCAGAGGTAGAAACCGCTGTGCAAGGAACGGAGACGCGAGATTTTGCGTTAGCAATTTGGGTGTAGTCTGAAGGCTGCGGCGTTTCGACGGGGAACGCCGGCCGCATACGCCCGCCAGGTCAAAGGCGCCGGCAAGAAGCGAGCATCGCCACCTGCGCCTCAAGTTGAGGGAGCACTTCGTGTCCGGTGCAAGCCGTACGCTCGACCCGATCGCGGCCGCCGAGGCCGGTATCGCGGGATCGAAAAACCTTATTGCGGCGGTTGCTGACGATCTGAGCCAGCACCAGCGCTGGCTTGCGCATTATCGCGTCGCCGAGAAGCGCCATGCGCGCTGGCTCGTGTTCCAGCAGTTGATGTATCAGCTCGAGCACGCGCGCCTGCGGCTGATGCGGTTCTTGAAGCGGCTGGCTTTGATCTCGCTCCGCTTGGTGCGTTCCATCGCAGCCTTCCTGTCGAGGACGGCCGTCTCTCTCTTCGCCGTTGCTCGACGCGCCGTCACCGCCGGCATGACTTGGCTCCGCCCACGCGCCTACGCGCTCGCGCTTCTCATGCGACGATGGCTCGCCGCTTTCTGGGCATGGACCGTCGCGACCTCTAGCGCGCTCGCCCGCGCATCGCTCAAATCGGCTTCGATCGGTGTCGCCTGGCTCGCCGTGCAGTCGCCATCACTTTGGCGCTATGGGGTTCCGCCGCTTGGGCGTGGACTCGCGTGAATGCGGCCCTCTTCGTGCGCGCCTCTCTCAAAGGTGCTTCGGTTGCATCGTCATGGATCGCGGAGAAGTCGCTTGTGCTCGCTATCGCGCTGTGGCGATGGCTCTTCAGAACCGGGAGGCGGGCTCGTGCGCTCGCCCGAATTCTCACGCGCGCCTCCATCAACGGGGCTTCGATCGGGTCTGCATGGATCGCCGCGAAATCGCGCGCGCTCGCAACCGTGCTGCATAGGTCGCTCTCCTCCGGCACGGCCTGGACAGGCATGCAGGCTCGAGCGCTCGCCAGCGCCTCGCTCGCAAAGGCTTCGGCGGGATTTTCTTGGGCCGCTCGCAACATCCGGGGCATTTCGCGCCGCCTAGCGCATGCGAAGCCGCCGACAGATACTGGCCATAGGGCCCTGGTGCTCTCAAAGCCAAGCTCACGCCGGACCAGCTCAACAAGGTTGTCGAGCTCGAGGCAAGATTCCGCGCGCGTTTCGCTCACGGGCCGCGACCCGATTTCGCTCCGCCCTCCCCCGATCGGGGCGACAAGCCTGGCGCGGACGCGCCGAACTCAACCGACGAGGCTCCCCCGCCGTCGGAGGAGTGAGGCAACACGGGAC
>JALHTP010000098.1 GCA_022865725.1 Methyloceanibacter sp.
GAGAATTCCCGTGTAGCTTTCAAGCCAGGGCCGGAAATCAGGCCCCCATGGCCTTGAGCCTGGCCTTGTCGATGAGGTGCACGCGCCTTGCCGATTCGAGTCTGATCATGCCTAGCTCCTTGAGCTCGGCGAACATGCGCGAGACGGTCTCGAGCGTCAGCCCGAGATAGTCGGCAATGTCATGGCGCGGCATGGCCAGGTCGAGGACGGGGGTCCCCCCCATGCGGGCGTTCATATCCAAGAGAAAGGCGGCAAGACGCTCCAGCGCATTCTTGCGGCCGAGCAGGAGAAGATGGTCCTGGGTGTGCCTGAGACCGAGCATGGTCAGGTTCAGAATCTCGCGCACGAAGTTGACCGGCTGCCTGTCCATGGTCAGCACCCCTTCCCATTTGAAGGCGATCACCTTCACGGGCACCACGGCTTCGGCCGAGGCGTGATGCAGCTCGTTGGCCTCGAAGCCGAACATCTCGCCCGACATATGGAATGCGCTGATCTGGCGGCGGCCGTCAGGCAGGAGCTTGGAGACGCGCACGACGCCCGAGACGACCTTATAGACATAGCCCGAAGTTTCGCCCTCGGCGTAGATCTCGGCATTCCGGCCGAAGCTCATGGGAACGCCGGCTTGGGTCGCGTGCTCTGACGCCTCGGCCTTGCGGCCCGGAGGGATATTGAAGAGGCGATGAAGGTGGGGGGCTTGCGTCACGGCGCTCGGCGTCAGCATCCTGAAATCCTCCCGGGGGAAAAGACTTGCCTGACGCAAATCAGTACGCCGCACGCAGTGACCCGGAAATTCAGGGCGGCGCCCTAAGGGGAATTACGGAGTTGCGCGAGGCGCGCCCGAGGACCAGCCGAAGATTCGTTCAAGAGGACCGATGCGCAGGGCGGAGCGGCATTTTTCCATTGATGGCCGTCCTGATCGCGTCGAACAGCACCCCTCCGAGGAGCGGCTTTTCCACCAATCTGGTCACCCCGGCCGCCTCGGCACGGGCGACCACGCGCTCGGTCTTGTGCCCCACCATCAGGACGATGGGGATGCCGGACTCGGCGAAGCGGCGATCGCCGTTGCCCTCGACCATCCGCGCGAACACGTCCTGATCCAGCACCAGGCAGCCCCGCGCCGCATCGTTCATTTCCATGGCGCGGAGCAAGGACTGCTCGTCGCACAGCTTCACGTCGAATCCCTCGAGCCCCAGCGAGAAGTGCAAGGAGTCGGCCAGGACTCCGTCGCCTACGGCGATCAGGATGGTTCCGGCTTCTGCCAAATCGTTCTCCCTCAAGAGCATGTCGTAAATTCATCCGTCCTATTCAGGTTTTCCGGAATGCTACGCAAGGCGGCGCGGCGCCGCTTTGAGCTAAGTCAAACGGCGTAAACGGCCCGTCGAGGCCCTCGTTTCTTGCTTTACTTTGAAACGCGGCGGGTCGGGGCGACCTTCGCGACAATGGCCATCCTGATCAGCTCGGACAGGCTTCGCGCTTCCATCTTGGTCATCAGATTGGCGCGATAGACTTCGACCGTGCGCGGGCTGATGCCGAGATCGTAAGCGATGGCCTTGTTGGGCTGCCCCGCGATCAGGCCTTCCAGCACCTGCCGCTCACGCTCCGACAAGGAGGCGAGCCGCGCCGCAATGGCCGGCGCGTCGCCGCCCTCCCCCTCGCTCCCGCGCGCGAGCGCAGCCTGGACGGCATGCAGGATCGCCTCCTCGTCGAAGGGCTTTTCGATGAAATCGACGGCGCCGGCCTTCATTGCTTCGACCGCCAGAGCCACATCGCCATGGCCCGTGATGACGATGGCGGGAAGGCCGCATCCCTTGGCCTTCAGCGCGTGGAGCAGCTCGAGCCCGGTCATATCTGGCATGCGAATATCCGTGACCAGGCAGCCGCCTTTGACGCTCGCGAGCCCGGCGAGAAAGGCCGTCGCCGAGTCGTAGAGGCGCACCGCTAGGCCAGCCGAACCCAACAGGAAAGCGAGCGATTGCCGCACGGCCTCGTCGTCGTCGACGATATGCACGATGCTATTATCCTGCATCGGAAGCGCTCCCCTCGGGCGCCGACTGCAGGGTGAAGCGGAACACGGTGCCGCCGCCTTCGTTCGGCTCGGCCCACATCTCTCCGCCATGCGCCTCGATGATGCGCTTGGAGATCGACAGCCCGACGCCCATGCCGGCGGGCTTCGTCGTCACGAATGGCTGAAACAGCCGCTCGGCGATCTCCTCGGAGAGCCCGCTGCCGGTATCGGCCACGCTCACAGTCACCTTCTCATCGTCCGGGGCCGAGGTCGTCACCAGCAATTCCTTCCGGTCGCAGCCCTGCATGGCCTCCGTGGCGTTGCGCATGAGATTGAGCAGCACCTGCTGGATCTGGACCTTCTCGACGAGGACCGCATCGGTGTGGCTGGCGAAGCGGAACAGGGTCTTGATCCCCTCCTCCTTGGCGCCCACCAGCGCGAGCGCGCTCGCCTCCTCGACGAGCTTGCTGATATTCTCGGGACGCTTCTCGGTTTCGCCGCGCGCCACGAATTCGCGAAGCTGGCGGATGATATGGCCGGCGCGGAGCGTCTGCTTGATGGTCTCGGCGAGCGCGCCGCGGATTTTCGGCGCGTTGGGGTGCTCGACCGGCTCGAGCAGCCGGCTGCACCCTTGCAGGTAATTCGAGATCGCCGAGAGCGGCTGATTGATCTCATGCGCCAGCGTCGAGGCCATCTCGCCCATGGCGGTCAGCCGCGACAGGCGGGCAAGCTCGGTATGTAGCTCCTGGAGCTGATGCTCGGTCTCCTGCCGCTCGGTCAAGTCGCGGATGAAGCCGGTGAAGAAGCGGCCTTCCCCCGACTGCATCTCGCCAACCGCGAGCTTCATGGGAAAAGTCGAGCCGTCCTCGCGCTGGCCGGTCACCACGCGGTCGATGCCGATGATGCGCTTTTCGCCGGTGGTCAGATAGCGCGTCAGGTAGCGATCGTGCTCCTCGCGGTAGGGCGTAGGCATGAGCATGCTGACGTTACGCCCGATCACCGCGGCTTGCCGGTGACCGAAGAGACGTTCCGCCGCCGCGCTGAAGGATTGAATGGTCCCCTTCTCGTCGATGACCACGGTCGCATCGGGGACGGCGTCGAGGATCGAGCGGAGATGGGCTTCGCGCGCGCTCAAGTCTTGTGCGTGTTGGCGGCTGCGTAACCGCGTGCGGCGAAGCTCCTCCCCGAACCAGGAGATGCCGGCGCCCACGACGGCGAAGATGACGGCCTCGAGGATTTCCGGATGACCGAGCCGGTTGCCGCCAAGTAGCAAGAGACCCAGAGCGAGGCTGAGCGCGGTGGCAAGTAAGCCTGGGCCAAAACCGCCGAGACCCGCGGCAAGCACGATGGCCGGGACAAAGATGATGAAGGAGCCGCGGTCCTCGAGCCAGGGATGCAGACCCCAGGCCAGCATGAGCAGGAGCCCAACGGCCGCCGCAGCCGCCAAATAATGGGCGCGCGAGGTCGCAGGGTCGAGGAGGGTTCTAAAGAATCGCTCCAAGCGACCTCCTGCGGAGCGCGTCGCAACCTTGCCATGCATGGCGAATTCTAGCCGTTCTCCAATCTCTGCGGAACACGAGCTTCTAGCAGGAGGAGCCTACGGTCCGGTAAACTGGTTACGGCCTTCCGACGGCTTGCTTGATTTCCGTCAACGCGCGAAGACGCCTTGACGGGCAAAGCATAAGGCCTGCCAATGCCCGGGAAAGAAGCGGGCTAAGGAGGAAGAGAGATGGCCGCGAAAGACGCCGAAATGCCGACCCATCAAGCTCTCAGCGAGGAGATCGCGAAGATCGCCAAGCATCTTGCGACCTTGCGCCAGGACATCGAAGGCCTCACCGGCTCGATCGCGCGCGCTGGAGGGCATCAAGCCGAGCGCGCCCAGGACGCAGCGAACGAAGCGGTGGCGGCGCTCGAGACCGCCGTCAAGCGCAACCCGACGGCGGCGCTCGGCATCGCGCTTGGGATCGGGTTCCTCGTCGGCATCGTGTTGCGGCGCTGACCGCGCTAATGCACCATCAGCACGGGTCCGGCGGTGTGGTGCAACACGTAATGAGTCGCTCCGCCGAACACCCATTCGCGCCAGCGCCAGCGGCCATAAGCGCCCATCACCAGGAGAACGCCCTTGCCCATGGCCACCTCGAGAAGCACCTCGCCGGCCTCGCGGGACTGTGCGAGGAGCGGCACAAGCTCTACGCGAAGGCCGGCCTTGCATAGATAGTCCGCCATGGCCGGCCCGCTCTCGTCCTGACCGTTTTCCGTGATGCTCACGAGTTTGATCCGCTTGGCCTTGGCCATGAAAGGTTGCGCCGCCGCGACCGCCCTCACCGCCTCCACTTGATCCTTCCAGGCGATGACCACCGTTTCGCCGATTGGCCCTTCGGCTCCCTCGGGCATCACCAGAACCGGCCGGCCCGAATGGAACAAGGCGGCGTCGCGCGCGCTCCCCCAGAATCCCTCCGCTGGAGCGGCGATGCTCGGCAGGACCGTCACGTCGGAGACCTTCGCCCGCATGGCGACGGCCGGCGCGACGAGGCCTTCGACGGAGAGGAGATCGGCTTCTACCTTGGGATGGCCGCGCGCGGCCTTGGCGAACCACTTTCCCGCCTGGCGTCTTTCCAACGCCACCTGTTTCTTGCCAACATCGATCAGCTCCTCGAAATAGAAAGGGCTGAGCTCGGTCGAATAAGGCAGCCGCTCCGACGGCGCGGGGCAAGGATGCAGGACTTCAAGCGCGGCGCCGAAGCGCTCGGCGAGACCGAAGGCCGCCGCGGCACAAGCCTCGCTCGTGCCGTTCTGGGTGATGGGCAGGAGGATCCTGACAAGCTTCATGACGACGTCACCGCCTCGGCGCAAAGAACTATCTCGGGTCCGCGTCCCGGCCCTTGAGGCTCAGGATGTAGGCAATGACATTCAGCATGTCCTGCTTCTCGATGATGATGTTCGGCATGGTGGGGTGCGATGTCTCCATCCATACTCTGAGCGCCGTTCCGGTTACCCCGGGCCTGTCCGCCACCTCGCGGAAGCGCGTCGCCTTCTTCATCGGCGAGCGTTCGGCGGAGATGCCATGACAGGCCGAACACACATTCTTGGCGTATTCGAACCCAGCTTGCGGATCGCCCACTTCCTCGGCGGCAAGCGCGCTCGCCACGGCCGACACGGTAATGGCAAGGCTCAAGAGCAGAAACCGCATGGGCGAACTCCTTCGTTTCCAGGTGGGCCCCCCGCCATCCGCCGCCAATATGACGCAAGTTCTGGGCTCCCGGCCTTGATGAAGGTCAAGTCGAGCCCGGGTTCTGGCGGGCTCGCCCTCTTTTTGACCCACCTCAATGAACGTTTACCCAATTCTGCGCATTCTAGAGTCTGATGGAGGGGCGGCCAAAGGACAGGAGGTCAGTCCATGCAAGTCAAAGACATGATGCATAGGGGCGCCGAATATGTCGCGCCGAACGCCAAGCTCCAGGTGATCGCCAAGAAGATGCGCGATTACGACGTCGGCGCCATCCCGGTTTGCGAGAGCGGCAAGACCATCGGCATGGTCACGGATCGCGACATCGCCATCAGGGCGCTCGCCAACGGCAAGGACATCGCCAAGCTCGAGGCGAAGGACGTGATGAGCCGGGATGTCATTTTCTGCCGCGACACCGAAGAAGCCGAGGATGCCCTTCACATCATGGAGGACAACCAAGTGCGAAGGCTTCCCGTGCTCAACGAAGCCAAGAAGCTCGTCGGCATGGTGAGTCTCGGCGACATCTCGCATGCGCTGTCACGCGACCTCACGGGCAAGGTGAC
>JALHTP010000099.1 GCA_022865725.1 Methyloceanibacter sp.
AAGTACCTTTCCTCCGGCATGATCCGCGGTATCGGGCCTGTCTATGCCAAGAAGATGATCAAGGCCTTCGGCGAAAAGGTGTTCGACATCATCGAGGCCGAGCCCGATCGTCTGCGCGAGGTCGACGGTATCGGCCCGATCCGCGCCAAACGGATTACCGACGCATGGGCCGAGCAGAAGATCGTTCGGGAGATCATGGTGTTCCTGCACAGCCACGGCGTGGGCACCGCGCGAGCGGTACGGATTTACAAGACCTACGGCGCGGACGCCGTCCAGGTCATGACGGAAAACCCCTATCGGCTGGCGCGCGACATCCGCGGCATCGGCTTCAAGACAGCCGACGCGATCGCCATGAAACTCGGCATCGAGAAAACGGCGCTGATCCGGGTCCGGGCCGGCATCTCTTATGCGCTAACCGAAGCGATGGACGAAGGCCACTGCGGCTTACCCACAGACCAGCTGGTGCCGCTCGCCGTCGATTTGCTGGAGGTCCCGAAGGAGCTGGTCTTAACGGCATTGGACCTCGAACTGGCCGATGGCACGGTCATCGCGGACACAGTCGGCGAGACGCCTTGCATCTTTCTCAGCGGGCTGTACCGGGCCGAGCAGGTCATTGCCGAACGGATACTGCATCTGGCTAGCGGGACGCTGCCCTGGCCCTATATCGACCCCGAGAAAGCGCTGCCCTGGATCGAACAAAAAACCGGGCTGGCGTTGGCCGAGAGGCAGGTCGCTGCAATCCGACTGGCCCTGGTGTCGAAGGTCCTTGTCATCACCGGCGGTCCCGGGGTCGGGAAGACGACAATCATCAAGTCGATACTGCGCATTCTGTCGGCGAAGGGCGTCACCCTGCTGCTCTGCGCCCCGACGGGTCGTGCCGCGAAGCGCATGACGGAGGCGACGGGGTTCGAGGCCAAGACGATCCACCGGACTCTCGAGGTTGACCGCAAGGCCGGGGGCTTCAAACGCAACAGCGACAACCCGCTCGACTGCGATCTGTTGGTCGTCGACGAGACCTCGATGGTCGACGTCATGCTGATGCAGGCTCTGTTGAAAGCGGTCCCAGAGAATGCCGCGCTGCTGGTCGTTGGTGACATCGACCAGTTGCCCTCGGTAGGGCCGGGTCAAGTCCTGGCCGATGTGATCGCCTCCGGCGCGGTTCCCGTCGTGCGGCTGACCGAGGTCTTCCGGCAAGCAGCGCAAAGTCGGATCATCAGCAGCGCGCACAAGATCAATCTGGGCTCCATTCCCGATCTCTCCAAGCCAGAGGGCGACAGCGATTTCTACTTCGTGCAGGCGGATGACCCCGAAACGGCCGTGCCGCGGATCGTGGATCTGGTGAAGACGCGGATTCCGCAGCGCTTCGGCCTCGATCCCATCCGCGACATCCAGGTGCTGTGCCCGATGAATCGCGGCGGCGTCGGCGCCCGCTCGCTCAACATCGAACTGCAGGCCGCGCTCAATCCTGCCGGCGAGCGCAAGGTCGAGCGCTTCGGCTGGACCTTCGCGCCGGGCGATAAGGTCATGCAGATCGAGAACGACTACGACAAGGACGTCTATAACGGTGACATTGGCTACATCGACGATGTCGATCCTGATGCGGGTGAGCTCACCGCCAGCTTTGACGGCCGCGCCATCACCTACGGTTTCGGCGAACTCGATACGTTGGTGCCGGCCTATGCAGCGACGATCCACAAGAGCCAGGGCTCCGAGTATCCGGCGGTCGTCATCCCGCTAATGACGCAGCACTACACTATGCTGCAGCGGAATCTGCTCTACACCGGCGTGACCCGAGGCAAGCGCCTGGTTGTTCTGGTGGGGCAGAAGAAGGCCGTCGCAATCGCGGTACGCAACGTCTCAGGCCGGCGGCGCTGGTCGAAGCTGCAGGAGTGGCTGAACGCTGCGTCAATTGCGGCTTCGGGCCCAATGAAGTGATGCTGGCTCTTTGGTAAATCGCTCGGCCACC
>JALHTP010000100.1 GCA_022865725.1 Methyloceanibacter sp.
GGAGATGACGATCGATCTCGCTCGGCCGCTGATCCCTCGAACTTTCCGAACCGACCACAACGCGCATATTCCCCCTCGCTTTTGTGGAGTTGGCTATCGGGCAAACGCTATGGCGCTTGGCCGTGCCTTGCCATGAATAGCAAGAACAGGGTTAAGGAAGACTTGACTGAGGTCCTCTTTTGACGCGTCAACGCTTCACTCTGCCGGTTTATGGCCGTTGGCGGCCTTGGCTTCGGGGGTAGGTAAAGCCGGCCGCCGGCTGTCGCCGTCGTCCAGGTCGAGAGCGGCGCCCGCCTCCAGGCGGCCACTCAAGAACTTCTCGTCTTTGTCGTGCTTGCCGTTCGCGCCGTTCGATTTGACTTGTGCCTCTGCCGCGGCATGGCCGTTCGACTTCGCCTGGAGCTCGGGCGCGGACTTCGCCGCGACGACCTCCGGCTTCTCGGCGGGAAGGCGGGGGCTTGCACCGAGGATCGCATCGAGCACGAGCTTCGACCAGGCGCCGCTGCGGAAACGGTAGAGCCGATAGGCCGGCTCGTGCGCGAACGCGCTTCCCTGCAATTTCAGTTTGCGCCTGACCACGAAGGCTGGCGGCAGCAGCACGCGGTCGACGATGCCCTTGCCTTCGAGGCCGACGAACAGATTGGCGAGATAGCGGGCTTCGGTGCGCTCGGCGTTGACCGGCACGGCGACGTAATAATCGCCGAGGAAGTCGAACACGGCGTGCTGGAAGATCTCAAACTCTTTACGCAAGCCCGTCAGATGCGTCTCGTGGAAGCGGGCGAGGATCTCTCCCACGGGCCCGTCGCGCGCCTCGCGCACGGTATGCACCAGCATCTGGAAGCGGTTGATCGGCCGGTTGATGGAGACGAGCAGCAGGCAGAAATCGACGAAGATGGCGACGAAGAGCGGGATGTAGTCGCGGGGACTCAAGCCCGCCTCCTGCGCCATCAGGCTCTGGGCCTCGTCGGGCTTTGCTGCCTGTTGCACGGCCTGGCGCTGGAGCTCGCGCAGCCTCTCGGGCGAAGGCGGAAGCTCGAGCGTGAGCGCGCCGATGGTTGTGGCGGTGAGCCTACGGAAGGCCTCGACGATGGCTTCGGAGCCTTCGACCGCGGCGATATTCGGCTTCTCGATCGAGGGCAGGCTGTCGATGGCCCTGACCACGCCGTTGAGCGCGGTCTGGAGCTGCGGGTCGGGGCAGAGGAAGGAGCCGCCATGGCCGTCGTCGAAGCTGGTCTTGCCGGCCCGCTCGGAAAGCGCGTTCCGCTGCTCGGTGAGTTGGGGATCGGTGCGGAGCGCGTTGAAGCGCGTCAGCGTCAGGTCGAGCTTGCGGTTCAGCCCGTGCATGAACTCGTTGCGCGTGCCAGACACGGCATCGAAAGTCGAGGGATCGCGGCTCAAGACCTTGGCGAGGTCGGTGTTGAGCCCGTCGAGATCGGTCTGGATGCCACCCGCGCGCGACTTGATGAAATCGGAGGTGAAGCCGAAGCTCTTGGCGTCCTGCTCGCGCAGACGCATGCGCGGGCCTGAGCCAGGGGGACTATCCGGGCAGGTGCCGCCCTTCACGCGCTCCTCGCTCTCCTTCTCCTTGGAGACGACCGTCAAGGTGTCGAGGGTGGCGCCGAGCTGGGCGATGCGCGTCTTGCTTTCCTCCAGCGCGCGCTGCACCTGGCCGATGGCGGACTCCGCCGAGCGCGTCGCCTCGCCGCGGGACTCCAGCACCTTCCAATAGAAGCCGAAGCCGAAGCCCACCGAGATCAGCGTCAAGAGCACATAGCCGATGACGTAGAGGAGGCGCAGCCACCAGGAGATCGGCGAGAACAGCGCATCGAGGATATAGAGGATCATCAGCATCAGCGTCGCGACGGCGAAGCCGATGGCGATTTTATGCACGAGCGAAACCTCGCCGGTATTGGCGGCGATCAGCTCGAGCATGCCGACATAGGTCGCAAACCACGACAGGCCGGCCAGGCAGACGATGAGGAAGATCTTCTTGAAGCTCGGGAAGATCGCCCGGAGGCGATCAAGCCGCTGATTGTGGAATTCTAGGCTGTCCATGGCGCGATCGAAGCGCGCGCCATCAGGACCTGGCGGCACAGGGGGGACAGACATAGCCTGATCGTACTCCCAACGCGACCGACCGGCTTTTCGCCCCCCAGCGTTCCGATCGTTAATTCCTCTTAACGGTCGCGGCAAAACAAGGCCAATTCGTGACGTGGGCGGTGGAACTGGCCCAGTCTCCACCGCTTTGATTTTGCTTGTCATCGCCCGGCTTGACCGGGCGATTCAGTAATCGCCGATCTCGGTTGGCTAGCATCGCCGGGGTTACTGGATGCCCGCCTTCGCGGGCATGACAACTACTGGATCGCGGTAACTTCCTTAGGCGCGGGGGCGGCGTCGTCCTCCAAATCCTCCAAGAGGACGCGAAGGAGCGGCTCGGCCACCTGGCCGGCATAGAGGTCGCGGGCCCAAGGATGTGCCGGCGAGCCCGTGCCTATCAGGAGCACATAGGAATAGGCGGCGCCGCTATCGAATTTGATGCCGCCGGCGACCCAGAGATCGACGGTGTCGTAAGAAGCGGGGTCGAGCACGCCCGTGCCCCGCGTTCCGGTCTTGGCGAAATGCAGCGCCACATTTTTGCGGCTCGCGGCGCACCAGTCCGAGAGACGCGTTAATGTGCCATGCTTGTAGCAGAGCGGGCTTTCGAGGAAGGCGGCGAGCGTCGCTCGCGCTTCCGGTTTGATGAGCGTGGCCGGCACGATGGTGCTTGACGCTTCGACGGCCTTCGCGCCGGCGTCGCTCAAGGAGAGATCGTCGATCAGGGTCGGAAGGCGCATCGGCTTTTGCGGATCGCCCGCCAACGCGGCAAGCACCGAGCCCGCCAGGCGATGCACACTGCGCGGGCTAGCCGCGACCTGGCCGACCACGATGCTCTTGGCGAGATTGGCGGCGGAGGTGACGGGATCGGCCATGGTGATGCCGAAGCCCTGCACGAGGCGCTGGAGCTCGCGCAGAGGCACGCGCGACGTGCGCCAGGCGAGCGGCGTGTTGAGCGAGCAGGCGAACGAAACGCGTGCGCTGCGCAAGCGCCGCTCCTCGCCATGGCCGCAGGCTTCGAGCCCGGTCGCCGGCGACTTCGAGTCGACCCAGCGCGAGTTGGGCGTATCGCGCCCTTCATTGGCGATCGCGACCGCCGCCAGGATCTTGCCGAGAGAGGCGATGGCGCGGGATTCGCGCGCCGGATCGTAGCGTCCGGTCTTGGCCTCGCGCGCGGCGGAAGAGCCGAAATAGGACGCGTTGAAATTGGTTTCGAAATAGCGCACGAGCCGGCCGTTCTCATCGGCCGCGGCGATGATCACGTCGGGGACACTCGTGTGCGGGAGGCTCGCCTCCTGTGCTTGACCTTCGCCAATGCGGTCGGGGTCGAGCGTGTAGTTCGGATCGAGGCGGTCCTTGAAGCGCTCATCGAGCTTCTCCAGCACGGCCTTCTCGCGCTCGCGGAAGCTAAAATTGTCGGCGGCATCCAGCGTCAGATGCACCGCGCCAACCTTGCCGCGCCAGCCGAAGCCGAAGCGCGATTTCAGTTCGTCGCGCACGCCATATTTGACGGACGGCAAAAGCGCATTGGCGCGGTACACCGGATTGGCGCCGACGCGGCCGGCATTTCCCGGCGACAAAGCGGCAAGCACCTCCTCGGTGCCGGGCATGGGCTTCGGGTCAGGCGGGCTCTCGGCGAGGCGCTTAAGCTCGGCCGCGACGCGCGCCCGCTCGCTCATGTCGGCGATGAGCGCATTAGCGCAGGATAAAGTGCGCGAGCCCGCCACGCGCTTCCAGCTCGCTTGGCGGAGCTTCTCCAATTTTTCGCTGCCGCCGATCAGCATCACCGGCTGGTTTACCGCCGCGGCGAGAACGTATTGCTCGGCCCTGTCGAGGCCGTGAGCCTCCTTGCCGAATAGGATCAGGCTCGTCTCCTCGACGCCGTAGAGCTCCTGGCCTCCGGTCCGCTGCGCCAGCGGGAAATGATTGGCGGCCCAGCGCTTCAGCGCTTCTGGGTCATTGCTTTGCGTCAACTGCCAGTGGATCACCGGCCCGAGCCACCACTCCTTCGCTTTGCGCGAGAGCTTCTCGTAAGCGCTCTCGTCTGAGCGGGGCGGCGTCTTGAAGAAGATGCGGGCGAGCTGCATGGAGAGGGTGGAGCCGCCCACGCCGAGGCTCGGGCGTCGATGCGCGATGCTCCGCGTCACGGTGGAGACGGGGATCTTCAGCACGCCGTAGAGATCGATGCCGAACGGGTTGATCAGCCCGCCGAGATGCCGATCCTCTTGGTAGCTAAGGCAGCGCCAATAGTCCTCGGGCACCGCGCCCACATGCAGCGTCTTGTGATCGGGATAGGCGATGTAATCGGGCAGCGTGATGGGGCGGCCGGTATAGTTGAAATCCTCCGCGCTATCGAGGATCGGGTCGAAGATGCCGACGAAGCGGCCCTTCACGTCATAGATGGCGGTACCGAGCGAGCGCTCGTCGGCATAGGCCAGCACCTTTGCCATCCAGACCTGGCCGATCGCGCCCCTGATTGGCGCGTAGACATAGGTCAGCACCAGCGCGAACAGCACGTAGAGCACGGCCGGCGCCACCACGAGGCGCAAGCGGCCGAGGCGCGGATTGAAGATGAAGGCGGCGAATATGAAGCGCGCGGCCCGGTAAGGGCAGGTGAGGAGGAATTCGCAGGCCAGCAACAGCCAGCGCACCAGACGGAGCATGTCTTAGTTACTCGAAGCCGACGAGAGCCCTAGCGCTCATGCCCCCGCGAGCGCCCTAGCCCATGTGAGGGCGAAATTGTGTCGGCCTTGCGACGCATATTCACCGGGCCAAGTGTCCGCTTGGGACAAGGTCCGAATCTGTCCGCTCCTCACCCAAAGCGTGCGGATTCCCCGGATATGCTGACTTGGCAACCTGAATAAAGGCAACCCGAATATCCGAAGGTCGGGATTGTGTATGATGAGGATATTGCTCGGTTTTGAGCATCAGGTGCGGTGCTGGGAGCGTAGCTGCGGGAAGAGCGGAGCCTGCGTGCGATGTGGTTCCTACGCCATCCCGTTTGCACAGCAGAGGGAGATAAATAAAGAGAGAAAGAAACAGCGCCGCCTGAAACCAAGTCGATGGGAGGGCATGCTTGTCAGATGGCTACCGGGACTTGAACGAAGCGCGGCGGATGCCGCCGATGATGCAACCCAAGCGCCGATCAGGACTGGGACGAAAACAGATAGCCCATGAGAGTTTTCTCCAGTGAAAGCATCCACCCTGCAGTGCGAAGCCGAAGTCGCGCGACTTTCGTTTGCATAACTGGCGGCAGCGCTAAATCGAGCACGACGGCAATCCTCTCTCATATTCTTGCGGGCTTGGCGCCGGTCTACAGCCAGGTTCCCGACAACACCCTTGAGGATTGTGTCGAGACGCTGAGGAAGGGACAGGAGAGTTTGCTCAAAGGCCAACCACTCTTGTCATTGCCGGGCTTGGCCCGGCAATCCAGTAACCACCGCAGCCAGTTATGCGTGAAGGCCAAGGGGCTACTGGATTCCCGCCTTCGCGGGAATAACAAGACGGTTGGTCCTGGCCAAAAGCAGGACTACATAACGACATCATGACCGAACTTCTCACCAAAGAGCGCGTGCTCGAGGCGCTCAAGCGCGTCAAAGGCCCCGACCTCGGCGCCGATCTCGTCGCGCAGGGCCTCGTCTCCGAGATCGTCATCAATAAGGGCAAGGTTTATTTCGCCATCCAGGTGGACCCGGCCCGGGCCGACGAGCTTGAAGCCTTGCGCCAGGCGGCGGAGAGGGTGGTGAAAGCCCTTCCAGGCGTCGACAGCGTCGCCGTGACGCTGACCGCCGATCGTTCGCCGGGTTCCGCGCGAGCTGGCGGCGGCGGCAACGGCAAGGCACAGGAGCCGCCGCCAGGCTCGCCCACGCGCCCCGGTGCGGCGCGCGATGCGCGCCACCGTCCGGGCGGCGTGCCCGGCGTGACCCACATCATCGCGGTCGCCTCGGGTAAAGGCGGCGTCGGCAAATCGACGACAGCGGTCAATCTCGCCCTCGCGCTGAAAGAGCGTGGACTGAAGATCGGCGTGCTCGACGCCGACATCTATGGCCCGTCCATGCCGCGGCTGCTCGGCCTCAAAGGCCAGCCGCAGCAGCTCGACGGCAATAAGCTCGCTCCGATGGAGGCTTACGGGCTGAAAGTGATGTCCATGGGCTTCCTCGTCGACGAGGAGACGCCGATGATCTGGCGCGGGCCGATGGTGATGTCGGCGCTGTCGCAGATGCTGAAGGACGTGGCCTGGGGCGAGCTGGATATTCTCGTGGTCGACATGCCGCCCGGCACGGGAGATGCCCAGCTCACCATGGCGCAGCAGGTGCCGCTTGCCGGCGCCGTCATCGTCTCCACGCCGCAGGATCTTGCCCTGATCGATGCGCGCAAGGGGCTCAATATGTTCCGCAAGGTGAACGTGCCGGTGCTCGGCATCGTCGAGAATATGAGCACCTTCGTCTGCCCGCATTGCGGAGAGCGCTCGGATATTTTCGGGCATGGCGGGGCGCGCAGCGAGGCGGCTCGGCTCGGCGTTCCCTTCCTCGGCGAGGTGCCGCTGACCTTGGCCATCCGCGAGACGTCGGACGCGGGACGTCCGGTGGTGGCGACCGATCCGTCCTCGCCGGGGGCGCAAGCCTATCGCGAAATCGCGGCGCGCGCCTTCGGCGAGCTCGAGCGGAGCCACGGCGCCGCTCGCCAAGCGCCTCGAATTGTGATGGAAAGCTAAAGGCTTGTACAAAGACCAGCGACTCAGCTAACTCGGATCCGGCGTAGCGAGTGCCACTAGAAGCAATTTTCGCTCATCGGCGCCGTGATCGACCTGAAGCAAATCAATGTGCCGGTATTCTTGGTCTATGCCGGCATCATCCACGCCATCGGCCTTGCGCTGCTGATGCCGATGCTCGTCACGTTGCCCGGGCCGGGCAGCGCGATTGCGCGCAAGGTTGCTTCGGTCGATATCGAGCTTGCCCCCGCTGAGGCCGATAGCGAGCTGACTTCCGCTCTGCCGGCTGCGCCGCAAGCGGCCGAGGACGGCGCGGCGATCGAGGCCGACCCTCAGGCTGCCGCTCCCGCCGATGTCGCCAAAGTCAGTCCCGAGGGGGAGCCTCCCGCCAAAGACAAGGCGAAGGCCAGCAACGCAAAGTCCGCCAAGCCTGTGAAGAAGCCCGTCGCTCAGCGCAGCAAGCCGGTAAAGCCTGCCGCCCACCGCTCGGCCAAGAAAGATCCGAAGATTGCCCCGTTCAACGGGGCCCTGAGCGGGCTGTTCACGCCCGGCGCGCCCGCCAAGCGGAATTAGGCCGCGCTGCTTCGCGCCGCCGAGATGGGCGTCACCTTGCCGCTCTGCGCCATGCCTTCCAAATCCGCCGCGCCCGGATAGCCGTAGAGGAAGCCCTGTACTTGCGGGCAGCCGAACTCGCGCAGCATCGCCGCCTGCTCCTGCGTCTCGACGCCTTCGGCGGTGATGGTCACATCGAGCGACTTGCCGAGCGCGATGATGGTCTTGACGATCGCCCGCATGGCGGGATCGCGCGTCATGTTGCGGATGAACTGGCGGTCGATCTTGATCTTGGAGAAGGGGAAGCGCGCGAGATAGCTCAAGCTCGAATAGCCGGTGCCGAAATCGTCCATGGCGATGGCCACGCCGAGTTGGCGCAGGCGGTTGAGCTTGCCGAGCACTTCCTCGGTATCGTTGATGAGGAGATTCTCGGTGATCTCGAGCTCGAGCCGTTCCGGCGGCAGCCCGGTCTCGTTCAGCACCTGGGCCACCGTCTCGGCAATGTCGCCGTCGCGGAACTGCGCCGGGGACAGATTGACCGCGACGATAAAGGATTCAGGCCATTTGGCCGCGTCGGTGCAGGCGCGCCGCAAGACCCATTCGCCGAGCGGAACGATGAGGCCGGTATCCTCCGCCACGGAGATGAAATGCCCCGGCGCGATCTTGCCGTGCACCGGATGTTGCCAGCGGACCAGGGCCTCCGAGCCGCATTGCCGCTCGGTGGCGAGGTCGTATTGCGGCTGGTAGACGACCTCGAACTCCTCGCGTCCCAGCGCTAGCCGGAGCTCGTGCTCGACCGTGCGCCGGCGCTGCAGCGCCTTGTCCATGCCATGCTCGAAGAAGCACATGCGCTGGCCGCCGTCGCCCTTGGCGCGCGCCAAGGCGATGCCGGCATGGCGCAGCACCGTCGCCGCGGTATCGCCGTCGCCAGGCGCGAGCGCGATGCCGACGCTGGTGGTGACCAGCATGTCCTTGCCGGCGACCTGAAACGGGCGGCGCAAGGCCTCGACCAGCCGGGTCATGAAGGCCATCACGTCGCCGAGATTGGTGATGTCGACAAGGGCGATGGCGAATTCGTCGCCGCCCAGCCGCGTGATAAGGTCGCCCTCGCGCAGCGTCGCCTGAATGCGGGCGCCGATGTCGCGCAGCACCTGGTCGCCGCCGCTGTGATCGGCGGCTTCGTTAATCTCCTTGAACTTATCGATGTCGAGGCAGAGCACGGCGATATGCGTGCGGTCGCGATGCATGCGCTCGATGGCGGCAGCCATGCTCTCGCCGAAAGTCTTGCGGTTGGAAAGCCCGGTGAGGGCGTCGTGCTCCTCGAGATAGCGGAGTTGCGCCTCGGCCTTGCGACGCTCCGGGCCTCGCATCCAGGCGAAGCCGGCAGGCACGGCGATGCCGGCGCCGAGCAGGGCAAGCGTGATGCCGATGACCAGGCCGAAATAGTGGGCAAGCGCAGTCGCCTGATCGCTCTGGTCGAGATAGACGACGAGCGTGCCGCGCGACTCGCCGCTCAAGTCCAGCGGAAGCGTGAGTGAGGCAAAGTCGGAGGGGGCGCCGGGGTTCTGACTCTGAAACAGCGCGACTTTGGGCGCCTCGCCGGAGGGGCTTACGAGCAGGGTGGCAAGCTCGCCATCGAGCTGTAGCCCGGCAAGACCGCTGGTGAAGGCCAATTGGCCGGCGCTGTCGTAAAGCTCGTAGCGAAGCACGCGGTGCGCGTAGCCAGACTTGTCGAGGATCTCGGCGAATTGCGTCCTAAATGAAGGGCTGGCAAGCGCATAGAACAGCGCGTCGGGCTCGTTCAGCATCTGGGCCGTCAGGCGGTTCGCTGCGACCAGCGCTTCGCGCTCGAGCTCGAACCGGCTGGTCTTGTTCACCGCAACAAGAGCGGCCGTCGCGATCAGGGCGCTCAGCACCACCAATCCCGCCCAGTACCGATGTTTCTTGAGCGCCGCCAAACCTGACATGAACGACCGCCGCGTGGTCCCGAATAAGGCCTGAATCTGCGCAGGGATGCGTTAAGAACGGGGTAAGCTGGCTGATTAACAAAGCATGCCGGGCGGGGTAGGCCGGATTGGGGGGCCTACGGAAGAAATGCCGGGAATGCTCGATTTCCCCGATTCTCACCCGCCGGTCATCGACATGGGACGCCCAACGGAAGGCCGTTCCCCCCGATCGATGACGAAGTCGTGGCCCTTGGGCTTCCTGGCGATGGCAGCGGCGATTGCCGCGTGAAGCAGGGCATCGTCGTGGCTTGCCCTGAGGGGGCTGCGGAGATCGGCGGCGTCCTCCTGTCCGAGGCACATATAAAGTGTGCCCGTGCAGGTGACGCGCACGCGATTGCAGGACTCGCAGAAATTGTGGGTCATGGGCGTGATGAAGCCGAGCCTGCCGCCCGTCTCGCGCACAGTGACATAGCGCGCAGGTCCGCCGGAGTTGTAGGCGACCTCGTCGAGGGTGAAATGCTGGCCGAGCTGCGCCCGCACGAGCGAGAGTGGCAAATATTGCTCGGTGCGATCGGCGCCGATCTCGCCCATGGGCATGGTCTCGATCAATGTCAGGTCGAAACCGCTCCCATGCGCCCAGCGAATGAGGTCCTCGATCTCATCCTCGTTCACGCCGCGGAGCGCCACCGTGTTGATCTTGATCTTGAGGCCGGCGCGTGATGCCGCCTCGATGCCGCGCAGCACTTGCGCGAGATCGCCCCCGCGGGTGATGACCCGGAACTTGCTCGCGTCGAGCGTGTCGAGGGAGACGTTGATGCGGGCCACGCCGCACGCGGCAAGCGCCTCGGCGTAGAGGGCGAGCTGGCTGCCATTGGTGGTGAGGGTGAGCTCGCCGAGGCCGCCGCCGAGATGACGCGACAGCCGCTCGACCAGCCACATGATGTTCCGCCGCACCAGCGGCTCGCCGCCGGTCAACCGCAGCTTGCGCACGCCTTTCGCGACGAAGGCGCTCGCCAGCCGGTCGATCTCCTCGAGCGTCAGCAAATCCTGGCGCGGCAGGAAGGTCATGGTCTCGGCCATGCAATAGATGCAGCGGAAGTCGCAGCGGTCGGTAACCGAGACCCGCAAATAGGTGATGTGCCGGCCGAAGGGGTCGATCAGGGGCTGTCCGGTCATGCCTCTCCGCCATCCTCCTCTTGCGATGGGGCTTTGCCCTCGCGGCTATAGCCCTTTGCGCCTTTGACCACGCGCTTGCGGTAGAGCGCGCTGGCGAGCGCGGCGGCCGCGGCGCTGCGGCGTTTCACGGTCTTTTTCGCCTTCATCTTGCGGCCGGCTCGCTTCTTCGGTCTAGCGCGGCCCTTCTGCGAGGTGACCGCCATGGGCTTTCGCCTCTAATATAGGTGCTCCGCCTTTTCCATAGCACGGGACGGAGCGCTTCAGGAGGCCAAGGATGGACGAGCAACGGTTTAACATGTCGCTGCGAAAATATCTTAAAGAGGTGGGCGTCAGCTCGCAGCAGGAGATCGAGCGCGTGGTGCGCGAGGAAGGCCTCGGCGGCAAGGGCAAGTTGAAGATGAAGATGGTGCTGACGGCCGCGGGCACCGGCCTCAAGCATATCGTCGAAGGCGATATCGACCTCGGCTGAGATTTTTCGCGTGGAGGCATGATCGATGGCCGATGCGTGGCCGACCGAGCTCAGGCTCGACAAGGACAGACGCGTTCTTACCGTGGCCTTCGACGACGGGCGAAGCTACGTGCTTCCCGCCGAGCTGTTGCGCGTGCTCTCGCCCAGCGCCGAGGTGCAGGGCCACAGCGAAGCGCAGCGCGTCACCGTCGCCGGCAAGAAGAATGTCGGCATTTTGCGGATCGAGCCGGTCGGCAATTACGCGGTGCGCATTGGCTTCGACGATGGTCACGACACCGGTCTCTTTGTCTGGGACTATCTGCGCGAGCTCGGCGAGAACAGCGAAACGCGCTGGCAGGGCTACCTGCAAGACCTCGCCGCCAAGAAGCTCTCGCGCTGAGCAGCCTTCATGACTTCGCTTCCTTGGCGAGAAGGGCGCGCTTCCGCTCCACGCCCCAGCGATAGCCTGACAGCGCGCCACCGGTTCTGACCACGCGGTGGCAGGGGATCGCCACGGCGAGATGGTTCGCGGCGCAGGCGGACGCGACTGCGCGCACCGATTTCGGCGCGCCGATGGCCTCGGCGATCTCGGTGTAGCTTGCCGTGGCGCCGGCAGGAATGCGGCGGAGCGCCTCCCAGACGCGATGCTGGAAGGCCGTGCCCTGGATATCGAGAGGAAGTTCGAGGGAGCTGCGCGGCGTCTCGACGAAGGCGACGACCTGGGCGGCGATCCGCTCGAACTCCTTGTCGCCGCCCAAGAGGCGCGCGCGGGGGAACTGGTCTTGCAGCTCGTTGAGCAGGGCCTCAGGCGCGTCGCCGAGCAGGATGGCGCAGACGCCCTTCTCGCTTGCGGCGACGAGGACGGCGCCGAGCGAGCACTCGCCCACAGCGAATCTGATCTCGGCATTCGTGCCGCCGGACTTGAAATCGCGGGGCGTCATGCCGAGCACCTCGGACGATGTGGCGTAGAAGCGGCCGTTGGAGTTGAAGCCTGCGCCGTAGATGGCTTGCGTCACCGTGCCGCCCCGGCCAAGCTCCTCGCGCATGCGCTTGTTGCGGTGCGCGGCCGAGTAAGCCTTGGGCGTCACGCCGAGCGCCGCCTTGAAGATGCGATGGAAGTGATAGGGGCTCAAGCCCACCGCCTCGGCGAGGTCGCCTAGCCGAGGCTCCTCTTCCGCCGTCTCGATTAGCCGGCAGGCTTCTCTCACCTTCTCCGCATAGTGCTGAACGAGGGACGGCTCGGTCGGCTTGCAGCGTTTGCAAGGCCTGAAACCCGCTCGTTCCGCGTCGGCCGCATTGTCGTGAAAGCGGAC
>JALHTP010000101.1 GCA_022865725.1 Methyloceanibacter sp.
GCTGCGATAAGGCGCCTCTTCGGTCAGCAGCGCGATCTCGCGCGCGACCGCCGCCCGCTCGCGCTTCAGATAATCGGCGACGGCGCGGCGAAGCGCGGGATCGGCGATGTAATGGGCGCTATAGGTTTCGCAGGGCAGATAACCGCGGGCGAGCTTGTGCGCTCCTTGCGCGCCCGCTTCGACGCGGGCGAGCCCGCGCGCGATGGCGAACTCGATGGCCTGGTAGTAGCAGACCTCGAAATGCAGGAAGGGATGGTCCTCGATCCCGCCCCAATAGCGGCCGTAAAGCGTGTCTTGGCCGATGACGTTGAGCGCGCCGGCGATATAGCGGCTACCGCGCTTGGCGAGAATGAGCAGGATCTGATCGGCCATGGTCTCGCCGAGAAGGCTGAAGCAGCGTCGCGTGAGATAGGGCGTGCCCCATTTGCGCGAGCCGGTGTCCATGTAGAAGGCGAAGAAGGCGTCCCAATGCGCCTCGGTGAGATCGCCTCCCGTCACCCATTCGATCTCGATCCCTTCGCTTAGCGCCTCGCGGCGCTCCTTCCTGATCGCTTTCCGCTTGCGCGAGGCGAGGCTCTCTAGGAAATCATCGAAGCTCCGGTAGGTTTCGTTCTGCCAGTGGAATTGCTGGTCGGTCCGCTTGAGGAAGCCGACATTGCCGGCAAGCTCCCATTCCTCCCGCGTAAGGAAGGTGATGTGCAGCGAGGAAACGCCGGCCTGATCGGTGACCTGGATGGCGGCCTGCAACAGAAGCGCCTCGCGCTCCCGCTCGTCGGCGCCCGCGCGCACGAGCAGCCGCTTGCCCGTAACCGGCGTGAAGGGGATGGAGGCTTGCAGCTTCGGATAATAGCGGCCGCCGGCCCGCATATAGGCGTCGGCCCAGCCATGGTCGAAGACGTATTCTCCTTGGCTGTGGGTTTTTAGATAACAGGGCATGCAGCCGATCAGCGCGCCTGAAGGCGCCTCGACAAGAAGATGCTGCGGTAGCCAGCCGGTGTCTTGAGCGGCTGAGCCGCTCTCTTCCAAGGCGCGCAGAAAAGCATGCGAAATTAATGGGTTGGCGGGATACGATGCGCCAAGCTGCGGCGGCTCCGCGCCACGCGCGCAGGCATCCCAATCCGCCGCTGGCACATCGGCGATGGCCGAAGCGATGCGCAGCACGACGGATGAGCGCGCGGGTTCGCGCTCTGCATAGGCTGGGGGCTTTTCGATATCGCCCATGGGACTAATACCAGCTTGCGTGAAAGCTGACTCATTGGGGATTCCCGCGGACAGGGAACGCTGATTCTCTTGTGGCGAAGTGGGAGGTGATTCGCCATGAGACGAGCGCTTGCGTTGCGGGAGGATTATTCCGGGAGTGATTTGCGGCGGCTTGCGAAGACATCGAGGGCGGCTGGCCAGGCGCGGCGACTTTTGGCGCTGGCGGAGATTTGCGACGGCGGCACACGCACGGATGCGGCGCGGATCGGCGGGGTCGGGCTGCAGACGGTTCGCGATTGGGTCTTGCGCTTCAATGTGCGCGGCCCGACCGGGCTTATCGACGGCAAAGCGCCTGGCAATCCGCCCAAGCTCAATGGCGAGCAGCGTCGCGCGCTGGAGCAGATCGTCGAGGCGGGGCCGATCCCTGCCGTGCACGGCGTCGTGCGCTGGCGGATCGTCGATCTCATTGCCTGGGTTTTCGTGGAGTTTGGCATCTCGCTGAGCGAAGCAACGATGAGCCGGGAACTCAGGAGTCTCGGCTTGCGCAAGCTTTCCGCGCGGCCGCGTCACCACGCTCAGAACGAGTTCGCCCTCGAGGCATATAAAAAAACTTCCCCACGGAGATGGAGAAGATCCGGGCGGGCCTCGGCGAGGGCGTAGAGATCGAGCTCTGGTTCCAAGACGAAGCACGCATAGGCCAGAAGAACAAGATAACGCGGCGCTGGGCGCGGCGCGGAACCAGGCCTCGCGCGCCACATGATCAGCGCACCAAGTGGACCTACATCTTCGGCGCGATCTGTCCAGCCAAGGGCAAGGGGGCGGGGCTCATCCTGCCCTTTTGCAACACGCATGCGATGAATCTGCATCTTGCAGAGATCAGCGTTGCCGTGGCTCCCGGCGCCCATGCCGTCCTCCTCCTCGATCAGGCCGGCTGGCACCTCACGCCCAAGCTGAGCATCCCTAAGAACATCACCATCATGCCATTGCCGTCGCGTGCGCCCGAACTCAACCCCGTCGAGAACATCTGGCAGTTCATGCGAGACAACTGGCTTTCCAATCGCGTCTTCAACTCTCACGAAGAGATCGTCGCACTCGCTTGCGAGGCCTGGAACAAACTTGTCGATCAGCCGTGGAAAATCATGTCCATCGGCAGGCGCGATTGGGCAAATGCATGCTGATCAGCGCAAGTTGGTATGAGTTGCAAAAGACGCCGAGACCGTCTGTCAAGAAAATGCGGTGCGCGATCTATACGCGCAAATCGTCGGAAGAAGGCCTCGAGCAGGCGTTCAACTCGCTCGACGCTCAGCGCGAAGCTTGCGAGGCCTTCATTGTCTCCCAGAAACACGAAGGCTGGACCGTACTGCCTACGCTATATGACGATGGTGGCTTTTCCGGCGGGACGATGGACCGTCCTGCCCTCAAGCTACTCCTTGGCGACATTGTCGCCGGCAAGGTCGAC
>JALHTP010000102.1 GCA_022865725.1 Methyloceanibacter sp.
CGACCCCACGCCCTCGCGCGCCGATATCGAGATGACCAAGCAGATCGTGGCCGCGGCCAAGCCGCTCGGCGTGCTGATCCACGACCACATCATCGTCGGCAAACAGGGCCACGCCAGCTTCCGCGGGCTTGGGTTGATCTAATGCCGGCACTTACTCGTGGGTGCTGCCGCTCGTGCCGGGGATGGTTGACCCGCCTTTAGGGATCGACGTTCCCTGCCCCGGAACCGTCGCACTCGGGGACGGCACGGGGAGTCCGCCGCCTGGAACCTTGGGGAAGCAGCGCTCCTTCGATTCGAGGCGCGGGCCGGTAAGGCAGCTCGTGACCGTGCAGGAATATTGAATTCCATTCGTGGTCCTCGCAAACGCGGCGCCGGTGCAGCATCCACCCGGCGGAGGCGTACAGGCTACCGCCGTATCGACGGCCGAAGATAGCGCGACAAGCGCCATGGTCAGGATCGGGATTGAAAGCAACGGTGTCACTTGTCGTTCCTCCCTGAAACTGCGGATTGTTTCTTCTACATGTTTCAACCTGAACCGCCCATGAATGGGGCCCGGCGCGAGACGTGCGGTTGGTTCTCGGCTCGCTTTAGCAGGCCGTATCAGTCTGGCAGCCATGCTGCCTCACATTGGCCACGCCCGCGACAAGCGCGGCGTAAAGGTCATCGCCTTCTTCCGGTAACGGCCTGTCGCCGACGATATAGAGCGGCACTCCCGCCACCCCGAGACGATCGGCAAGCAGCTTGTTCGCGGCAATGGCGTCTTCGACGCTCGCGCTCAGCTGGCTTAGGCCGGCGGCCGGCCGAACACCAGAACGGCGTTGAGGCCGCCGAAGGCGAAGGAGTTCGACATGGCGTAATTGATCTCGCGCTTCTTCCCGACATTCGGGGTGTAGTCGAGATCGCACTCCGGATCCGGCTCGTCGAGCCCAACCGTGGGCGGCACGAACCCGTCGCCCATCGCCTTGACCGCGGCGACGGCCTCGATGCCGCCTCCGGCGCCGAGACAATGGCCGTGCATCGACTTGGTCGATGAGATCGAGACCTTGTTCGCCGCGTTGCCGAACACGCGTTTGATGGCCCGGGTCTCGTTGATGTCGTTGACGGCGGTCGCCGTGCCGTGCGCGTTCACATAATCGATGTCGGAGGCCGCCAGGCCGGCGTCGTCGAGCGCCATCTGCATCGCCATGGAGGCGCCGTCGATAGAGGGGTTCACCATGTCGGCGGCGTCCGCCGTCATGCCGTAGCCGAGAAGCTCGGCAAAGATCGGCGCGCCGCGGGCCTTGGCATGCTCGTACTCCTCGAGCATGAGGATGCCGGCGCCTTCGGCGAGGACGGTGCCGTTGCGCTTCTTGGCGAAGGGCCACAATCCGTCAGGGCTCAAAACGCGCATGGCCTGCCAGGCGCGGGTGGCGCCCCAGTTGAGCGAAGCTTCCGCGGCGCCAGCAAGGCCGAGATCGACCAGTCCCTCGCGGATCATGCGGTAGGTCAGGCCGATGGCATGCGTCGCCGTCGAGCAGGCGCTCACCACGCCGAAGGTCGGGCCTTTGATGGAATATTCGATGCTGACATGGGCCGAGGCCGAGCTGCCGATGGCCTTGAGCAGGGTTAGCGGGTGGGTCGCGCGCTTGTTCTCCTTGAACAGCATCTTGTAGGAGAATTCCAGCGTCGTGAGGCCGCCGACGCCCGAGCCGATGATGCAGGCCGCGCGATAGGCCGCCTTGTCCTTAAGCGGGACTTCGAGCTTCGACATGGCGACGGCTTCCTGCGCCGCGCAGCCGGCATATTGCGAGAATTTGTCGGCGAGCAGGAGAGACTTGCTCTTCAGCCGCTCCTTGGGATCGAAGTCCGGCACTTCGCCGGCGATGGTGATGTAGAGGTCCTCGGTGGAGAAACTTTGCACCTGGCGGATGCCGCACTCGCCCCTTTTGAGCGCCGCCCAGAACTTCTCAACACCAGTACCCAAAGGAGTGACAACGCCGTGGCCGGTGACCACGACGCGCCTGCGCCCGTTCGTGTGTGTCATCTAATGCTAAGCCGTAACTCCAAGCCTGGTCGACGTCCCGGGAAGGCCCCCGAGCGGAAATGGCTGGTTCAAGCTGCTGCGCCGGAAGCCTTCGTCTCTGAGATGATGTTTTTCACCCGATCGACGACGGACCCCACCGTCGCGAACGCTTCCACCTCTTCGTTCGCATTATACGGGATTTCGATACCGAAAGTATCCTCAATATCGAACACGATCACCGCGAGATCGAGCGATTCGATCTCAAGCTCGCTGAGGGGGGTTTCGAGCGCGACGGGCTTCGATGGGTCCTTCATATTCTTACGCAAAATCTCGATGATCTTGGTCGCCACCTCGTCCATATCGCTCTCCCTGCCCCGTTAAGGGGTCCGTGTGTAATGGTCCCTGGCTAAATAATAGCTAATCCGAGGGCAAGCCGGGCATTGGAATAGACTTAAAAACCTGTCGAGTCTACCCGCGACCTTGTCCGATTCATTGACTGCTCGACGCTCTAAATCGCCAACAAAATTGGCGTTTTTGCGCCTGGCCGCGCCACGGTTTCAGCATATTCCCCCGACGGAGCACGGGCAGGTCCCCGTGCTCCTTAACCGGCCCGTGCTATAGTATAATGCTTGAATAGGCCTGCGGCCAATCGCCTCCAGAGAAGCGAATCGCGGCCTGTTAAGCGGCGGTAAAGCAAAACGAAAAGCAAGATTGATGGCGAGGAAGTCCAATCCCTCATCCTTGCCGATGACGCCTTGCGACGCAACCGTCGCCAAGCGCCCTTGGCTCAAATCCTACCCTAGCGGGGTCGCCTGGGACGCGCGGTTCCGGCCGGCGCTGGTCGGCAGCCTGCTCGACGAGGCCGTTCAGGCTTACGGCACGCGGCCTTGCACCTATTTCATGGGAAAGCGCTTGAGCTTCGCCGAGATCGGCGCGCTCTCGGACCGCGCCGCCAAGGGCTTGCGGGCGATCGGCGTCGGCGAGGGCGTCAAGGTCGGCCTGCTGCTCCCCAACACGCCCACTTTCGTGATCTTCTATTACGGTGTGCTGAAGGCCGGCGGCACCATCGTCAATTTCAATCCGCTTTATAGTCTCGAGGAGATCGAGTGCCAGATTCGCGACAGCGGCACCAAGATCATGGTGACGCTCGATCTCGCGCTGACCTTCGAGAAAGTCGAGGCGATGCTCAAGCGCGGGGCCATCGACAAAGCCGTGGTCGCGAGCTTCCCATCGCTCCTGCCTCCGCTGAAATCGGTCGGCTTCAAGCTCATGCAGCGCATGCACCTCGCCAATGCAGGCGCCTCCCCCGTTGCCGACCGAATCGTCGCCGAGCAGGCGCTGCTGGCCAATGACGGACGCTATGAGAAGCCCGCCATCACGCCCGACGCCATCGCCGTGCTGCAATATACCGGCGGCACCACGGGAACGCCGAAAGGGGCGATGCTCTCCCACGCCAATATCGCGACCAATGTCATCCAGGTGAAGATTTGGCGGAACCTGCAAGTCAAGGAGGGTGACAGCATCCTCGGCATCCTTCCGCTGTTCCATGTGTTCGCCATGACCACGGTGATGAATTACGGCATCGCCAACGGCATGGAGATGATTCTGGTGCCGAAATTCGAGCTGATCCCGACGTTGAAGCTGATCGGCAAGCTACGGCCGCGGATGATGCCGGCCGTGCCGACCTTGTTGAACGCCATGCTGCGGCATCCCCATATCGGAAATTTCGACCTCTCCTCGCTCGAATATTGCCTCTCCGGAGGGGCCGCGCTGCCGATCGAGGTGAAGCGCGGCTTCGAGGCCTTGAGCGGCGGCAGCGTGGTGGAGGGCTACGGCTTGAGCGAGACGTCGCCGGTGGCGACCTGCAATCTTCCCGAGATCGAGCGCGTGGGCTCGATCGGGCTTCCCCTCCCCGCCACCGACATCTCCATCCGCTCGCTCGAGGATCCGAATGTCGAGGTGACGCAGGGCGAGACCGGCGAGATCTGCATCGCCGGGCCGCAAGTGATGACCGGCTATTGGAACAAGCCGCAGGATACCGAAGCGAGCTTCGTCGGGCGCTTATTCCGCACCGGCGATATCGGCTACATGGACGAGGACGGCTACATCTTCATCGTCGACCGCATCAAGGACATGATCAACGCTTCGGGCTTCAAGGTCTATCCGCGGCGGATCGAGGACGCGCTCTACGAGCACCCGGCGGTGGCCGAGGTGACCGTGGTCGGCATTCCCGACGAATATCGCGGCGAGGCGCCGAAGGCCTTCGTGAAGCTGAAGGAAGGCAAACAGGCGACGGCGGCGGAACTGCTCCAGTTCTTGAAGGGCAAGCTCTCTAAGATCGAGTTGCCGGCGGAGATCGAGTTCCGCGATCAGCTCCCGAAGACCATGGTCGGCAAGCTGTCGAAAAAGGAACTGCGCGCGGAAGCCAAGCACTGATCCATCGGCACTAACGACAACGGGCGGCCGTTAGACGGCCGCCCGAAATCGCATTGGTCCAAACTCTGGCGTTGCCGGCGTTACCGCGACCAGGGCAACAGCGGCTCTTCCTGCTGCTGTTTCCGCAGAAGCCGCTTTTGTCTCCGCGTCAGCGGGGCAGACTCCACCATGGAAGCATCGGCCTGAGCGGATTGCGCCATTGCTGCGCCTTGCGCATCTGGATCGGTCGCATCGGCGGTCGCCTCTTGCGGCAGGGCCTGCTCGGCGGGCTTAGCCTGCGTCACGGGCTTCGCCGCCGGCTTCACGGAAGCGGTGGCGATCGGCTTCGGGGTCACCTTGGCCTTCGGCTCGGGCAGCGGAACCATGGACCTCTTGGCCGCCTGAGCGGACTCTCCCGAACCGGGCGCGACAGCACCGGCCGCGAGCGGCTCCGTCATGACGATCATGCTCGAGACGTTGTCACCCGAAAGCCGCAGAGCGGCGTCAGGCCCGGCAGAGACGTTGAGAAAGCCGTAGCCGCTGCGCCCGTTATACTCGACGGCCGGCACGGCCGGGGTGGCGATCTGCTCGACCGGCATGGCGACCGGCTTGGGTAATGCCTCGGTCGATTGCGACTCCTCGGCCGTCGCTTGCGGCTCAGCCATGGCTTGCACATTGGCTTGCGGCAGAGGCGCATCGCTCGGCGCCGCAGAGGCTGTTGCCTCGGCGCTCGGCGCTGCTGCCGCTTCCGCGGCCGCCACTGAGTCGGCGGCAGGCGGGCTTTGCGGCGTGGCCGATGCCTCGATCTGCTGCGTCCCTTCCGCAGGAACAACCGGGGTCAGCTCTTCAGGCGCCGAGGTCCGGAGCCACTGCTTCTCGCCGCAGAGCAGCCAGGCCTTGCAGCCTCTGAGCTTGATCTCCTTGCGCGACAAGACCGTGAGCGTGGCCGAATAGGTATGGCCGTCCTCGGGATTGTAAATCTTGCCAGTCCAGGTCGCCGGCGCGCTTGGGGCGAGGGCCGTGAAAATTGCCAGGCCCACGATCGGACGGTCGCGCATCGAGGGTTCCTCGTTGCGGATGTCGTGCAAAGGCCGGCCCTTGCTGTCATTGGGGTCCTTGAGCCACGCGATCTTGGCGCAGAGCTGACTCTTGGCCTTGCCGCATTTGAAAACCTGGATCTTGGACTCGCGTTCCGCGTCCGGCTTGTACCAATAGCCGGTGGGATCGGCCGGGGCCGCTTGGGACTGGCTGCTAGGAGCAAGGAAAGCAGCGGTCAGGAGTCCCATCGCCGCAGCAAACGCATGATGCCTCATAAGAGACCTCCGTAAGAGTCGCGCCTCTGGCGCACACGACGCCATGGCAATTAGCTTCTTGCCCCCTGTCCCTGAGCCTCTTAACGAGGCCCCTGTTTGCGCCCGACGACGCGCTTGATGCGCGCTCATTCGTTATCGTCATCTTCGGCCGGCTACGCGGCCTTCGCTTTGATTTGGGTCAGACCCCTTCCACGATGGCGGCGACACCCATGCCGCCGGCCGTGCAGATCGAGATCAGACCCCTTCGGCCACCCTGATTATGCAGGAGTTTGGCCGCAACCGCCAGGATGCGTGCTCCTGTCGCTGCAAAAGGATGCCCGAAAGCTATTGACGAGCCCTTGACGTTTAGCTTCGCCCTGTCGATCGACCCCAGAGCTTGACTCCGTCCTAGCCGCCGGCGGCAATAATCCTCTGATTCCCATGCCTTCAAAGTTGCCAGCACCTGCGCAGCAAAGGCTTCATGAATCTCATAATAATCAAAGTCCTGGAGCGCAAGACCGGTTTGCTTGAGGAGATCGCTCACGGCAACGGTCGGCGCCATCAGAAGCCCTTCTCCTTGCACGAAATCTACGGCAGAAGTGCGGCCCAGGCTCAGATACGCCTGCACTGGAATTCCCCGCTTTTGCGCCCATTCCTCGGAGGCGAGGAGGACCGTGGCGGCGCCGTCGGTGAGCGGCGAGGAGTTGGCTGCGGTGATCGTGCCCGTGCCCGAGCGGTCGAAAGCCGGCTTCAGCTCGGCCATTTTCTCGAGCGAGATGTCCTCGCGGATATTGTTGTCGCGGAAGACGCCCGCGCAAGGAATGACGAGGTCGTCCATGAAGCCCTCGTCGTAGGCGGCGGCAGCCTTTTTATGGCTCTCATAGGCCAAAAGGTCCTGCGCCTCCCGAGTGATGCCCCATTCCTTGGCCATCAGCTCGCAATGCTCGCCCATGCTGAGGCCCGTGCGCGGCTCCGAGGTGGAGGGCGGCTGGGGGGCGAGTTCGGCCGGCGTGAAGCCTTTGAAGGCAGCGGCCCTCTGGCCGAGGCTGCGGGCGCGGGACAATTGCGTGAGGCGCTTGGCGAATCGCCGCTGGAACACGATCGGCGCATCGCTCGTCGTGTCGGAGCCAAGCGCGATGCCTGATTCGATCTGGCCGGTGGCGATCTTGGCGGCAAGCCCGAGCGCAGCGGTAAGGCTCGTGCCGCAAGCCTGCATCATGGTGATGGCGGGCGTGGTGGGCGCCAGCGCGCTGCCGATCACCGCCTCGCGGGCGAGGTTCCAGTCCTTGGCGTGGGTGACCACAGCACCGCCCACCACCTCATCGATATGCGTGCCGTTCAGAGCGAATCGATCGACGAGGCCGCCGAGCGCGGCCGTCAGCATGTCGAGAGTGGAGAGCTCGGCGTAAGCGGTATGCGAGCGGCAGAAGGGGATGCGCGACCCCCCAAGCACCGCAACGCGCCGCATCGAGTTTTCCGCCATGATGGTTCCCGTAGGCTCCCGTCTCTCTTAGGCCGCAGCGGCGGTCGCCGCCCGCTGTTGCGTGCGCCGGTAGTGAAGCGGGCCGCCGCGGAATGGGGCGAAGCCCGTGCCGAAGATCACCCCGGCATCGACGTGATCGGCGCTCGCCACCACATGATCGGCCAAGGCGCGCTCGGCCTCGTCGAGCATGGGCTTCACCAGCTCGCGGCCGAGGCGCTCGAGCTCGGCCTGATCGTAGCTGACCTCCTCGCGCTTCGGCTTGCCCTGCTCCCAGACGTAGAAGCCTTCGCCGGTCTTCTTGCCGAGCTTCCCCTGCTTCACCAGCGTCGCCAGCACATTGTCGGTACCGGGCGCGAGGTGAAGCTGCTCGCCGACCTTATTGGCGATGTCGAGCCCGACCATGTCCATGAGCTCGAGCGGGCCCATCGGCATGCCGAATTTCATTGCCGCCTGATCGATCTTCTCGCGTGGCTCGCCCTGCTGATAGAGACGAACCGCCTCCATCATGTACGGCGCGAGCACGCGGTTCACGAGGAAGCCCGCGCAGTCCTTCACGATCAGCGGCAGCTTGGCGATGGCGGTGACGAAGGCGCAGGCCTTGCGCACCTCGTCCTCGCGGGTCTGCGCGCCACGCACCACCTCGACCAGAGGAAGCTGCGCCACGGGATTGAAGAAATGCAAGCCGACGAGGCGGCCCGGATCGGCAAGCGGCTTGGCGATGTCCTCGAGCCTGAGCGAGGAGGTGTTGGTGGCGAGCACGGCGCCCGGCTTCACCTCTTTCTCCAGTCTCTGGAAGAGGCCCTGCTTGACGTCGAGCCTTTCGACGATCGCCTCGATGACCACGTCGGCGTGCTTGATCTGCTTGCCTGTCGGGTCGGCGATCAGCCGCGCCACCGCCGCCTCCACGGCGAGCGGGGTGCGGAGTTGCCTCTTGAACAGGCTCTTGGCGCGGGACAGCGCTTTGGCAATCTGCGCCTCGTCGAGATCCTGAAGGCTCGCCTGCATGCCTTGCACGACGCACCAGGCGGCGATGTCGCCTCCCATGGTGCCGGCGCCGACGACATGCACCTTGAGCGGCTTGAACGCGTTCTTGACGCTCTCCTTGGGGGCCTCGTCCTTCAGCATCTCGGACAGCTTGAACACGCGGCGCAGGTTTCGCGAGGCCTCGCTCGCCATCAGCGGCGTGAACATCTCGGTCTCGGCGATCTTCATGCGGACGGGGTCGTCGCCATAGCGCTCGAACAGATCGATGAGACGGAACGGCGCGGGATAATGCTCCTCGCGCACCTTCTCCGCCGTCTTGGCGCGCATCTGCTTGGCGAGCATGGAGCGCACCGGCTGCTTCAGCATCAGCCGCTTCCACCACGGCGCGCCCTTGGAGTAGCGCTTCTGCAGCACCGCTTTCCGCGCGGCCCAGCGCAGATTGTGGTGGGTCGGCACCAGCTGATCGACCAAGCCGATAGCCTTGGCCGCATTGGGGCGCAGCATGCGGCCCGTCAGCATGGCGGTCATGGCGTCCATGGGGCCGGCGACTTGAATCGAGCGCACCGTGCCGTTCAGACCGGGGAAGATGCCGAGCTTCACCTCGGGAAAGCCGAGCCGCGTCGCCTCCTCGCGATCGGCGATGCGCCAGTCGCAAGCCAGCGCGAGCTCGAGCCCGCCGCCGAGGCAATAACCGTGGATGGCGGCAACCACGGGCACCGAGAGCCGGTCGATGCGGTTGAACAGCTCGAGCGTCTCTTTCACCACCTCGGCGATCTTGGCCTCGGTGTCGAAGCTCTCGAACTCCCTGATATCGGCGCCGGCGATGAAGCTTCGCTCCTTGCCGCTCATCAGCACGAGGCCCTTGACCTCGCCCCGCATGCTCAGATCCTCAATCGCCTTGACGATCTCGCCAAGTTCCTCGGACGGGCGGCGGCCGAGCGAATTCATGCTCTCGCCTTTCCGGTCGATGACCGCCCAGGCGATGCCCTCGAAGTCGACGGTGAAGCGCCAGTCCTGCAGATCGGGAAGTGTGGTCGCCATGATCGGGCTACTCAGCGGCAATATGTTCTGGCTTGGGTGAAACATCCTGCGCGTGCGGCACTGCCGGCGCCTGTTCGCGCGCAAGCTCGGAAGCGGCAAAATCGTCGACGGCGATGACGCGCGCCACGAGATCGCGAAGCTCGGCGAGCGACCGCGCCTCGGCCTCGCTCAGCACGCCCTTCACTTCGGCCTCTTTGATCCAGTCATTGTCGTGGAAGCGTCTCACGTCGCCCTTGCGGATCGCCCGCTCGAGCTTCTTGTCGGCTTCCTCGCATGCCACGACCTTGGCGAGCGTGTAGTCGAGCAATCCCGTCCGGTCGGAAGGATCGTCGGAAATGAAGATGTCCCGGGTAAGACGGTCGCGGAACGCGCCCGGCTGAAGCGCCGCGCGCACGATCTCCTTGCCGTCTCGGTCGCTCGCCGGCTGCCGCCTCGCTCCCAGGGGAAATACGAGCGGCGCCATCAGCCAGGCCGCCCAGCGCTGCGGGAAGTTGCGCAGCGTGCCGAGCAGGGCCTGGTCGAAGCGGTAGAGGCAGTTTCGGGCGCAATAGTCCACGAGCTTGAGATCTTCCTTGGGGCGCCCGTCATCGTCATAGCGCTTGAGCACGCAAGAGAGGAGATAAAGCTCGGCCAGCGCATCGGCCATGCGGCCGGTGATCTTCTGCTTCACCTTCAACCCGCCGCCGAGCAGCGCCACCGTCAGATCGGCGACAAGCGCGAATGAGCGCGACGCGCGCGCCAGCTCCCGCCACCAGCCGCGGGTGGGACCGGCATTGGGCGGTGAAGAGGCAAAGACGCCGAAGGTCGCATTGTGGAAGAGAGCGCCGGCGGCGTTCGAGATTGTGAATGCGACATGGTCGTCGAAGGTGCGCGCGAACAGCTCGGTGCCCCGCTCGCGATCTTTGTCTTGCAGCGCCTCGATCTCGGTGAAGAGATAAGGATGGCTGCGCAGCGCTCCTTGGGCGAAGGTGATCAGCGTGCGGGTCAGGATATTGGCGCCTTCGACGGTGATGCCGACCGGCACCATCTGATAGGCGCCCTGGATGTAGTTCGATGGCCCGTCGCAGATGCCCCTGCCGCCATGAATGTCGAGCGCGTCGTTGACGCTTTGGCGCATGCGCTCGGTGGAGACATATTTCAGCAGCGCCGAGATGACGGCGGGCTTCTCGCCGGCCGATACCATCGAGGCGGTGACGGCGCGCGCGGCCTCGAGCTCGTAAGCGCATTCGATCATGCGGGCCAGCGGCTCCTCCACCCCCTCCATGAAGCCGATCGGCAGATTGAATTGCTTGCGAATGCGGGCGTAGGCCGTGCTGGTCCGGAGCATCGACTTGGCGGCAGCGGCGCTTGTGGCGGGGAGCGAGATTGAGCGGCCGGCGGCAAGGCAGCTCATCAACATGCGCCAGCCCTGCCCTGCCTGTTCCCTGCCGCCGATGATCCAGTCGAGCGGCACGAATACGTCGTGCCCGCGCGTCGGTCCGTTGGGGAAAGCAGCGCCCGCGGGCAGATGCCGCCGGCCGATCTCGACGCCGGCATGGTCGGTCGGGATCAGCCCGAGCGTGATGCCGACATCCTCGCCGCGGCCGAGATGGTTCTCAGGATCGAACAAATGAAAGGCTAAGCCCAGCAGCGTGGCCCTAGGCGCGAGCGTGATGTAGCGCTTGTCCCAGGTGAGCCTGATGCCCACGGTCTCCTTGCCGTCATGCCGCCCGCGGGTGACGACGCCGACATCGCGCATCGAGGCGGCGTCGGAGCCCGAGAACGGCCCGGTCAAAGCAAAACAAGGGATCTCCTCGCCGCGCGCAAGACGCGGCAGGAAGTGTTGTTTCTGGGCGTCGGTGCCGTAGTTCTCGATCAGCTCGCCGGGGCCGAGCGAGTTCGGCACCATGACGATGGTGACGCCGTCGGGGCTGCGCGAAGAAATCTTGCCGAGAATGAGCGACTGCGCCTGGGCGGAGAAACCCAAGCCTCCATGCCGCTTGGAGATGAGCATGCCAAGAAAGCCGTTGTCGCACACGAAGCGCCAGACGTCGTCGGGGACGTCATGCAGCTCGTGACGGATGCGCCAGTCGTTGAGCCGCTTGCAGAGCTCGCTGGTCGGCCCGTCGAGGAAAGCGCGCTCCTCGGCGGTGAGCGTGATGGGGGCGACGCGGCGGAGCTTCGCCCAATCCGGCTTGCCGGAGAAAAGCTCGGCGTCCCAGCCGACGGTGCCCGCTTGCAGCGCCTCGCGCTCGGTCTCGGAGATCGACGGCATCGCGCCTTTGAGCGCGCGATAGGCCGGAAGCGTGATGTATTTGCGCTTGATCTCGGGGAAGCTCGCGGCGAACAGAAGGCCCGCGACACGCCAGCCGAGCAGCGACCACAGCGGGAAGGCGGGCCAATGCAGATGGCCGTGCACGAGGCCGAGCTGCGCGCTCAAGGTGAAGATGGCGGCGGCGATCGCCCAGGCCCGAAGCGAAGCGCGGTTCATGGCCAAGGCGAACAGGGCGCTAAGCGAAATGATTGCGAAAATGAGCTCAGCCATGGGCGGCCTCTAAAGAACGTTCGGCCCCCGCCTGTCCCCGACTGACGCGCCCTAAGCGGGCTTGCCGTTTCATCGGTGCGACGCGCACCGGTCCAGCTTTTTGCCCTCTATGGTCCGGATGCGCCATCGACTCAAGCCCTTTTCACGCGTTTCACTGGGCCGCGAC
>JALHTP010000103.1 GCA_022865725.1 Methyloceanibacter sp.
CGCCTGCCGTCTTTGAGACGCAAAACCCGCGACGTCCGGTTGGCCGTAACCGGGCTTCGCCTTGTGGCGACGCGATCCATGCCTACCGGCTTACCCGGCCGGAACGGCGATACCAAGGCGCCCGGATTGAACGGGTCTGGCGAGGGAGCGCTGCAGGAGCGAGGCGCGAGAGTTCCGCGTGCCTTGAGGCACCGGGCACCTTGCGTGCCCGGGCGCCCAGAAACGGCTAGCGCGAATAGAACTCGATGACGAGGTTCGGCTCCATGATCACCGGGTATGGCACATCGGAGAGCGTCGGAACGCGCACGAGCTTCGCGGTCATCTTGCTGTGGTCGACATCGAGATAATCGGGCACCTGCCGCTCGCCGCTCTGCGCCGATTCGAGCACCATGCCGGCGTCCTTGGCCTTGTCCCTCACCTCGACCACGTCACCCTCGCGGCAGCGGTAGCTCGGGATGTTCACGCGCCTGCCGTTGACCCGCACATGGCCATGGTTCACGAATTGCCGCGCGGCAAACACGGTCGGAACGAATTTCGCGCGATAGACGATGGCGTCGAGCCTACGCTCCAAGAGCCCGATCAGCTTCTCCGAGGTGTCGCCGCGGAGCCGCGCCGCCTCGCGATAGATGGACTTGAACTGCTTCTCGGTGATGTTGCCGTAATAGCCCTTCAGCTTCTGCTTGGCGCGAAGCTGCTGGCCATAGTCGGAAAGCTTGCCGCGCCGGCGCTGCCCATGCTCACCGGGGCCGTATTCGCGCTTGTTGAAGGGGCTTTTCGGACGGCCCCAGATATTCTCGCCTAGCCTCCGGTCGATCTTATGCTTGGCGTGAATGCGTTTCGTCATGCCTTAAACTCCAAAGCCAAATCGAACTTCCCGCGGGCTTTTCTCCCCGGGTCTGCTCTAAGAAACCCTTGCTGGTGAAGGCGGCGGACCGCCGGGGCCTTCTCCGGCGGCCTCGAAGCCAGGACGGATCGAGGCTTCGCCCGCGTTCTGTTACACGCGAATGCTGGAAAGTGTCAATTGGAGCCGGAAGAGGCCGGAACCGCCGGTGAGGCCTGCGGCGGGGGGGCCTTGGCCGCCTGAACATAGGCGTTGATGGAGTTGATGACCTTTTGCTTCTGCTCCGGCGGGCATGCCGGCTTCTTCGGCGCGATGATCTCGGTCCCGGCAGAAGCTTGATCCGCGCCTTGCGCAGGGGCAGCCGCGCCCTTGGAGACCGTCGTGGCGTCGTCGGCAGGCGCCGCGCCCGCGTCCGGCGCTTCGGTGATCTTGGCGTTGCCGGAGAAATAGGCGGCCGAGAACATGTGCAGCGCATTGATCATCAGGAGCTGCTGGTCGCTCCAGACTTTCTTGGCCTGCTCGCTCTGCATCAGGGTGTTGTAGTTCGCCCGCGCGAGATCGGCCAACTCGCAAGCTTCGGCATAGGCCGAGCGCGTGGCGGCACGGATCACACGGCGTGCATCCTCATCGGGGATGAGAAACACGTTCGGGTCGGATTTGTCGATCTGGACCTTCTTGCCGTCGGGCCCCGTCTGGTCTGCCGGGATGAGCGAGAAGGCGTAGGTCATCAGCACGCGCACGGCGCTGTCGCTGAGCCCGCCTGTCTGGCCACCGCCAGGCGCCGGGGCGGCCTTGGTGCGCTGGCCGAGCTCCTCGGCGACAGGCCTTACGCCATTGTCGTCGGCAGCCCTGAGAGGTGCTCCCATCAGCAGCGTCAACACCGCGGCGGTTGCAGCTCCGCCCCTCTGAAACCACGCACTGTGCATCGGAAAGCCCCTCTCCCGTGGCGGAAGCTAGCATCGTTGGAGGCAATCGCAATAGCAGAAACGGGGCGGAACTATGACACCTTCTTCCCGCGAGGAGGCCGCTGTTTGGAAAGCGAGGCTACGATCCCGCGCCAGGTGCGCACATCTTGCTCCGTCGCGCCCATGCGGTGGAACATATTGCGGATGGCGCGCACCATCGAGGGCCGCTTCTCAGGCGGATAGAGAAAGCCGGAGTGATCGAGTTCGGCTTCGAGATGCTTGAACAGGCCGAGAAGTTCGACCTTAGTCGCCGGCCTTGTATCGGGAAAGGCGATGCCTTCGGTGGCGGGCCCGTCGAAGGCGGTGGCGCGTCCAAGCGGCAAGTCCGCGCTCTCGCCCTTCAGCCATTCATAGCCGAAGAGAAGCACGGCCTGAGGCAGGCTCAACGAGGCAAAGTCGGGGCTCACGGGAGCGGTGAGGATCGCATCGGCAAGGGCGATCGTGTCGTTGTCCAGACCGCTTCGCTCGGGGCCGAACAGGACGCCGGTGCGCTCGGCCTTCTGCCCACGCTGCCTAAGCTCGGCTGCCGCGCTTGCCGGACTGAGCACCGTCTTCACCATCTCGCGCGGCCGCGCGGTCGACGCCAGCACGAAGTTGAGCTCGCCGATGGCGCTCTCGACGCTGGCATAGACGGTTGCCTGCTCGACGACGAAGGCCGCCCCCGCCGCTGCCGCGTGCGCCTTGTCGTTGGGCCAGCCGTCGCGCGGCGCGACCAGCCGCAAATCGGTCAGGCCGAAATTGGCCATGGCGCGGGCGGCGAAGCCGATATTCTCGCCAAGCTGCGGGTTGACCAGGATGATGGCAGGCGGCGCAACAGCAATTTTGGCGCCGGTGCCTTTTGCGCGTGCAGCCTTGCCGCCCGTTGAGGCACGCGCCCGTTTCTCGCTCCCGGCTCTTGCTTTCACCATTGAAGCACGATGCAATAGAGGGGCGGCTGCCCGCAATGGGGGACGGA
>JALHTP010000104.1 GCA_022865725.1 Methyloceanibacter sp.
CTGCCGCAAGGTCCAGGCGGTGACGGTGGTCGTCACCCACGGATTGCCGTCGCGGTCGCCGCCGATCCAGGAGCCGAATTGGAGGAAAGGCGGCAGCTCGAAATGCTGGCCCGGATAATATTGCGCGAGCGCGCCGTCGACCAGCGCCAGCATCTCCGGCGCCTTCTCGAACAGGCTCTCGTCGAAGAAGTGCAAGCCCCGGCTTACTTCGTGCTGGACGGTCGGCTTCTCCAGATGCAGCTCGCCGGTCATCCATACGAGCTCGATCTGGTCGCGCAGGTCCTCGATCAGCGCGGTGCGCTCCCGCTCGGTCCAGCGCGGCATCTCCAGCTCGCGGAGCAGAAGATAGATGCGGCGGTATTTCTCGAGCACGGTGACGCGCTTCGACTCGGTCGGGTGGGCGGTGATCACCGGCCTGATGCGCAAGCCCGATAGCAGCGACTGGATCTCCCGCGGCGCGATGCCGTCTGCAGCCGCCTCGGCGAGCACATGGGCGAAGGTGCCGCGCAGTGCGTCGCGCCCGCGCGTCCGCTCGATCTGGCGGCGGCGGCGCATGGCCGCGTTCTGCTCGGCGATGGACAGAAGCTGGAACCAGATGCCTTGCGCCTGAAGCGCGCGGGCCAATAGCTCGGGTGTGAAGCCCGAGATATTGGCGCCGCCGAGAAGCACGGGCTCGATCTCGGGCTGATGCCGGCGCACCACCTCGATGAGAAGCTGGAACAGGAGATCGGACGCTTCCTTGGCCGAGGTGCCGCTGACGACGGCCGCAGGCGGCTCGGTCTCCAAGCTTTGCGGTTTCAGCTCGTCATTCATGGCGACGCAAGACACTCCCGATCGGGGGGATCGGCTTCTCATGGGGTTGGCCAGGCGCTAAGGCGCCGGGCTGCCTTCTTTCCTTAGCGCAAGGCCGCCCAGGGCGCACGTCATGAGTGGCGCGTGAAGCGCCCCTCGTGCAACCCTCAAAGACCCAGCAACAGGCCGTTTGCCCGCGCGTTCGCCTCCGATCACGCGAAGCCCCGGCGCTCCGGACGCGAGGCCAGCACGCCCGCCACCGTCGAGCCGAACTCGCTCGGATTGGGCGCAACCGTGAGCCCGCAGGAGCGCATGATCTCGGCCTTCTCAGCGGCGCTGTCGCCGGCGGCGGAGATAATGGCGCCGGCGTGGCCCATGCGCCGCCCTTTGGGCGCGGTCAACCCGGCGACAAACCCGATCACCGGCTTCGACATGTTGTCCTTGATCCAGGCCGAGGCCTCGGCCTCTTGCGGGCCGCCGATCTCGCCGATCATCAACACGGCGTCGGTCTCGGGATCCTCCTCGAACAGAGCGAGGTGATCGAGGAAGGAGGAGCCGTTGATCGGATCGCCGCCGATGCCGACGGAGGTGGTGATGCCGATGCCCTTGGCCTTCATCTGCGAGGCAGCCTCATAGCCGAGCGTGCCGGAGCGCGAGATCACGCCCACTCTGCCTTGCAGGTAGATGTGACCCGGCATGATGCCGAGCATAGCCTTGCCAGGGCTGATGATACCCGCACAATTCGGCCCGACCAGCATCGGGCGGCGGTCTTTGGGGTAGCGCATCAGATAGCGCTTCACCCGCATCATGTCCTGCGCCGGGATGCCGTCGGTGATCGAGCAGATCAGCCTGACCCCGGCGTCGGCCGCCTCCATGATGGCGTCGGCGCAGAAGGCCGGCGCCACGAAAGTGATGGATGTGGTGCCGCCGGTCGCCTTCACCGCTTCCTTCATGGTGTTGAACAGCGGCCGGTCGAGATGGGTGCCGCCGCCTTTGCCGGGCGTCACGCCGCCGACGACGTTGGTGCCGTAGGCGATCATCTCCTTGGCGTGGAAAGTGCCCTTGTCGCCGGTCATGCCTTGGACGAGGACCGGCGTTGTTTCATCAATCAGAATGCTCATGACATTTCACTCCCGATGGCGCTTCAAGCCGCAAGCCGCCCTTGGCACGCCGCCACGGCTTTTTCCGCCGCTTCGGCCAAGGTGTCGGCGGTGATCAACTTGAGCCCGCTTTCCGCAAGAATTTTTTGTCCTTCTTCGACATTGGTGCCGGCCAGCCGCACGATCAGCGGCACCTTGACGTCGACCGTCTGGCAAGCCTGCACTACGCCCTTGGCCACCCAGTCGCAGCGATTGATGCCGGCGAAGATGTTGACGAGCACGGCCCTGACCTTCTGGTCGGACAAGACCAGCTTGAGCGCGGTCGCGATGCGCTCCGGCGAGGCGCCGCCGCCCACGTCGAGGAAGTTCGCAGGCGTGCCACCGGCATGCTTGATCATGTCCATGGTCGCCATGGCGAGCCCTGCGCCGTTGACGATGCAGCCGATCTCGCCGTCGAGCCCGATATAATTGAGATTGTGCTCGGCGGCTTGCGCCTCGCGCGGGTCCTGTTGCGAGGGATCGTGCATGTCGGCCACGTTGTGGCGGCGGAACAGCGCGTTGTCGTCGAACGACATCTTGGCGTCGAGCGCGAGCACGCGATCGTCCTTGGCGACGACCAGCGGATTGATCTCGAGCATGGTGGCGTCGCAATCGCGGAAGGCGCGATAGGCGTTCATGATGGTCGACACCGCGCTTTGCGCCTGCTTGATGCTCAAGCCCAACTGGAAGGCCAGCTCGCGCGCCTGGAAGGCCTGCAAGCCCACCGCCGGCTCGACCACCACCTGAAGGATGGCCTCGGGCTCGGTCCTGGCGATCTCCTCGATCTCCATGCCGCCCCGCTGCGAGGCGATGACGCGGATGCGCTCGGCTTTGCGGTCGAGCACATAACCGAGATAGAGCTCGCGGTCGAAGGGCTCGGCCACCTCGATATAGACCCGCTGCACGGGCTTGCCTTCGGGTCCGGTCTGGATGGTGACGAGGCGCTTGCCGAGCAGGCTCGCGGCCGCGTCGCGGACCTCATGATAGGTCTTGCAGATCTTGATGCCGCCAGCCTTGCCGCGTGCGCCAGCGTGGATCTGGGCCTTCACCGCCCAGTTCCAGCCGCCGAGCTCGGTTGCCGCATAGACCGCCTGGTCCGGGCTGAAGGCGACGGCGCCCTTGGGCACCGGCACACCGAAGCTCGCCAGCAATTCCTTGGCTTGATACTCGTGAACGTCCACAGTTTCCTCCCTTAAGAATTGGGCGTGGCGCGGGGTTTCGCGCCCCTCTGCTTCAACTCAATTTGCCTTTGACGACGGCGTAGGCCTTCTCGGTCGCTATCTCGGCCCCGGCCAGAAGCTTGTCCAGTTCCTTGAGCTTAGCCTCGGCGAAGGTCCTATCGGTGATCATTTTTGCATTGGTGAAAACATTCAAGGCAGCACTTCGCAGTGCAGCATAAGCGGCCAGCACGGCGACGCCCGCGTCGGAGATCACGTTGAGATTGCCCTTGGCGGAGGCGACCTCGGCGAGATCGATCACCGCGCGCGCCGCGTGGCAGCAGCGCATGGGCACGTCGGTCGCCTGCTTGAGCGCCGCCTGGATCGCGTGCTCGCGGGCGGCCTTGTCGGCGTCGGTCTCCTTGGCCATGCCGTAAGCGCCCATCACCGCGTCGAAGGCCTTGACGTCGTCCTCGATCATCCCGGTGAGCTTGTGACGGAGCGCCTCGGCCTTGCCGAGCACGTCTTTCATCTCGCCTTCGACATCGGCATATTTCTTTTTGCCGATGGTGAGGTTGCACACCATGCTGACAAGTGCCGCGCCCATGGCCCCGATAATGGCCGCGGCGCTGCCGCCGCCAGGGGTCGCGCCGCTGCTCGCCAGCTGATCGAGAAACGGCTCGACCGCGGTGTCCTTGATCTGCGTCATCAGGCCATCTCTTTCGCCAGTGCGTAGATCTCCTCGGCATCGAACAGGCCGTCGGAGCTTTCGAACAGTCTGCCGATACAGGCCCGATGCAGCTTTAATTTGAGGCCGCCGATGCCGAGCGCGCCGAAGGCGAGCTTGCCATGGCGCTCCTTGCCCTTGTCGGTCGCGTCGATGCCCTCGATGCCGAGCGGCGGCTGGGCGTTCACGTCGGCGAGAAGCTGGATATTGGGATTGTTCTCCCAGGCGGAGGCCGGCAGGAGCTGAGCGCCGATGGCGCCGGCGGCATAGACGATATTGGCGTCCTTGACGGCCTCGGCGCGCTGCGCGTCGTCAGCACCGGCAACGCCCTTCACCTTCACGCCGAAGCGGGTCTCGATGGCCTTGGCTGCGGCTTCCGCGCGGTCCTTGGTGCGCGAAGTGATGGTCACCTCGGCGCCTTCCTGGCCGAGAAAGGCCGCAGCGCGCATGCCGACGGGGCCGGTGCCGGCCAGCACCACGGCCTTCTTGCCCTTGAGCTTCTTAGCCTTGGCGAGCAGCGCCACGCCAGCGGCCGCGGTCGTGTTCGAGCCGTTGGAATCGAGCATGACGGAGACCTTGAAGGGCCCGAAGAAGCGCTTCTTCACCGCCGCCAGCAGCGCCTCGCCCTTCCCCATGTCGCCGCCGCCGATGAAGATCGCGGTGTTCTGCTTGTCCTTGCCGCCGCGGGTGAAGATCGTGCCGTCGACCAGCGCGCCGACAGTGTCGGGCGTGACGCCGGCGTAGCCCGTGACGCGGTCGGCGCCGCCGTCATAGGCAACCACGGTATCGAACACGCTGGCGTAAGCGTCGGTGTCGAACAGGAACAGGAGCTTCTTCATGGCCTCGTCTTTCTACTCTTGGACGACGTTTTGCGGCTTGCCCGCGACGAACGCCTCGATATTGTCGATGAGCTGATCGGCCAGGATCTGCATCGCCTCCTGGCTCGCCCAGGCGACATGCGGGGTGACGATCAGATTGGGAATCTTGGGATCGAGCAGGACGTTGCCCTCTTTCGGCGGCTCCTTGGTCAGCACGTCGAAGCCAGCGCCGGCGATAGTGCCGTTCTTCAGCGCCTCGGCGAGCGCCGCCTCGTCCACCAGGCCGCCGCGCGCGGTGTTGATGAGGATGGCGGTCGGCTTCATCTTCTTGAGTTCCTTGGCGCCGATCATGTTCTTGGTCTCGGGCGTCAGCGGCACGTGCAGCGTGATGATGTCGCTCTCTTTCAGGATCGTCTCGAAATCGACCAGGCCCGGTTGCGGGAAGATGTCGAACGGAAGGACGCGCATGCCGAGCGCCTCGGCGCGCTTGCCGATGGACTTGCCGAGCGCGCCATAGCCGACAATGCCGAGGGTGGAGCCCGCGATGTCGCGGATCGGATGGGTCAGGAAGCAGAACTGGCTCGATTTGTTCCAGACACCGTTCCGCGTGTCCTCGACATAAGCAAGCAGGTTCCGCCGCAGCGCGAAGATCAGCGCGATGACATGCTCGGGGACCGTGTTGAAGGCGTAGTTGCGGATATTGACGATTGTGATGCCGTTCGCCTTGCAATAGGCCTTGTCGACCACGTCGGTGCCGGTCGCAGCGACCGCGATCAGTTTCAGCTTGGGCAGCTGCTTCAGCGTCTCGGCCCGCATCGGCACCTTGTTGATGATGGCGATGCTCGCGTCCTTGAGGCGTGTCACCACATCCTCAGGCGACCAGGTCGACTGATATTCCTCATAGCTATGCGGGAAACTCGGCCTGCGGACTTTGGCGTCGACAGACTCTCGATCGAGAAACACGATCGCGTGCTGCACTGAACCGAACCCCCTACCTAGCTTGCGCGGGGCCTACCCCTCAGCGCGACATGCCTCACCCTCCCCCGGCGCGTAGCTGAAAAAGCCGCCGGAGGTCTTGACCAAGATCAAATCGAGCGAGACCGGCTTATCCGCCGTTAGCCCCGCGCTTCCTGCCCTATTCGGCGGCGACCTTCGTTTCCTTCAGCGCCGCGTTCCTACGGAACTGCGCCTGGGCCGCCCCCACTCCAGAACCAAGCTCGACCTCGATGCCGACGTCGTTCATGGCCATCTCAGCGCCGGCGATGGCGCCGAGCAGCATCAATTCGTTCAGATCGCCCAGATGACCGATGCGGAACAGCTTACCCGCCATCTGCGACAGGCCTGCGCCAATCGCCAGATTGTAGCGGCGATAGGCCCGGTCGATCACGTCGGCGCCGTTGAACCCTTGCGGCACCATGATCGCGGACACGGTGTCGGAATGCCATTTCGGCTCCTTGGCGCAGAGCTTGAGGCCCCAGGCCTTGACCGCGGCGCGCGCGCCCACCGCCAGATGGCGGTGCCGCGCGAACACGTTGTCGAGGCCTTCCTCTTGGAGGATGGCGATCGACTCGCGCAAGCCATGCAGCAGCGGCAGGGCCGGCGTATAGGGGAAGTAGCCGGTGGCGTTCGCCTTCATGTGGTCGGTGAACTCGAAATAAGCCCGGCGGCACTTGGCATCCTTCATGGCGGCGAGCGCCTTCTGGCTGGCGCAGACGATGCCGAGACCCGCCGGCAGCATGAGGCCCTTCTGCGAGCCGGTGATGGCGAGATCGACGCCCCACTCATCCATGCGGAAATCGATGCTTCCGATCGAGCTCACGCCGTCGACATAGAGCAGCGCCGGGTGCTTGGCCGCGTCGATGGCGCGGCGCACGGCGGCGACATCGCTGGTGACGCCGGTCGCCGTCTCGTTATGCACGACCATGACGCCCTTGATCGCGTGGTCCTTGTCCTCGCGGAGCGCTTCCTCGATGCGCTCGGGACTGGCGCCGGTGCCCCACTCCTCCTCCTGGACGATGATTTCGAGCCCATGGCGGCGGGCGAGATCGATCCAGAGATGGCTGAATTGGCCGAACCTCGCGGCAAGCAGTTTATCCCCCGGGGACCGCGTATTGGTCAGCGCCGATTCCCAGGCGCCGGTGCCGCTCGACGGATAGATGACGACCTGGCCGTCCTTGGTCTTGAAGATCTTCTTCAAGTCTTCGAACAGCGGCAGCGTAAGCTTGGGGAAGTCGGGGGAGCGATGGTCCTCCATGGCGACGTGCATGGCGCGCAAGATGCGGTCCGGCACATTGGTCGGTCCCGGCACGAATAGAAAATTACGCCCGGGCCTTCTTGCTCCAGCCATCGTTGCTCCCCTTGAAAATCTTGCGTCGCGGAAAAGGGTGTTAGCGTCCGCTCGGGCGGCTGGCAACCCCTTTCAGCAGCTAGAATAAACCGGCAATGCGGCCGTCAGGCGCAAGCTCGATCGAGTTGGCGGCTGGCACCTTCGGCAGGCCCGGCATGGTCATGATGTCGCCGCAGACCACCACGACGAACTCGGCCCCTGCCGAAAGGCGAACCTCGCGGATCGGGATCACATGGCCCGAGGGCGCGCCCTTGGCGTCGGGATTGGTCGAGAAGCTATATTGGGTCTTGGCCACGCAGATCGGGAACTTGCCGAACCCTTCCTTCTCCAGCTCGGCGAAGCGGTCCTTGACGGCCTTGTCGGCGCTGATGTCGGAAGCGCCGTAGATCTCGCGCGCGATGGTTCGGGTCTTCTCCCAGAGCGTCATGTCATCGGGATAAAGCGGGTGGAAACCGCTCGGCTTCTCCTCGATGGTGCGGACCACGGTCTTGGCGAGCTCGGCGGCCCCATGGCCCCCTTGCGCCCAATGATCGGCCAGCACGCATTCGACGCCAAGGCCGGCGCAAAGCTTGTCGAGCAGCGCGACTTCGGCTTGCGTATCGGTGCTGAAGCGGTTGATCGAGACGATCACCGGGACGCCGTAGCGCTTCAGATTCTCGACATGCTTTTTGAGATTGGCGAAGCCTTTCTTAAGCGCATCGAGGTTCTCCGTCTTCAGCGCATCCTTGGCGACGCCGCCATGCATTTTCAGCGCGCGGATGGTGGCGACCAGCACCACGCAATCGGGTGTAAGCCCCGCTTTGCGGCATTTGATGTCGAAGAATTTCTCGGCGCCGAGATCGGCGCCGAAGCCGGCTTCGGTCACCACATAGTCGCCGAGCTTGAGCGCCGCCTTGGTGGCGATCACCGAGTTGCAGCCGTGCGCGATATTGGCGAAGGGGCCGCCATGGATGAAGGCCGGGTTGTTCTCCAGCGTCTGCACCAGATTGGGCGCCAGCGCGTCCTTGAGCAGAGCCGCCATCGAGCCGGCCGCCGAGAGGTCTTTGGCGGTGACGGTCTTCTTGTCCCGCGTCTGGCCGATCTGGATCTGGCCTAACCTTCGCTGAAGGTCGGCAAGATCGGTGGCCAGGCAGAAGATCGCCATGACCTCCGAGGCGACGGTAATGTCGAAGCCCGCCTCGCGCGGATAGCCGTTGGCGGCGCCGCCGAGCGAGGAGACGATGGACCTGAGCGCGCGGTCGTTCATATCGACGGCACGCCGCCAGGTGACGCGGCGGGTATCGATGTCGAGCTTGTTGCCCCAATAGACATGATTGTCGATCAAAGCCGCGAGCAGATTGTTGGCGGCGCCGATGGCATGGAAATCGCCGGTGAAATGGAGATTGATGTCCTCCATGGGCACCACTTGGGCGAAGCCGCCGCCGGCCGCGCCGCCCTTGACCCCGAAGCAGGGCCCGAGCGAGGGCTCGCGAATGCAGATGATGGCCTTCTTGCCAATCTCGTTCAGCGCATCGCCGAGCCCGACCGTGGTCGTGGTCTTGCCTTCGCCGGCGGGCGTCGGCGTGATGGCGGTGACCAGGATCAGTCTGCCGTCGGGGCGCCCCGAGAGAGAGGCGATATAGTCGAGCGAGACCTTGGCCTTGTAATGCCCGTAAGGGATCAGGTCCTCGGGGGCGATGCCGAGCTTGTCCTTCGCCACGTCGAGGATCGGCCGCATATGGGCGGCTTGGCTGATCTCGATGTCGGATTTCGGGTTCTTGTGCTGATCGTCGGACCGCTTGCCCGGTTTTTCGGCAGTTTCACGCGGTTGGACTGACATAACTGCTTGGCCCCTGGGACTTGCGACACAACTTGCAAAAGGAATGGGCAAGGTAATTCATTCGCTTGCCTTATTGCAATCGTCTGTGCAGTTTCAGCGCGCTTTAGGGGGGAGGAAAATCTAAGCTAATGACGCCGCCCGATCTGCTCAAAGCCATGTTCCAAGCCGCGGTTGACGCCGCGTTGCCGTCGCTGTGCGTGCCGGCCTACCTGCCTCCCCGGCCCAAGGGGCGCACCATCGTCATCGGCGCCGGCAAGGCGTCAGGCGCAATGGCCAAGGCGCTGGAGGATTCCTGGGAGGGGCCGATCGAGGGGCTGGTGGTGACGCGCTACGGCTATCGCGTGCCCACGACGCGGCTCGAAGTGGTCGAGGCCGCCCACCCGGTGCCCGACGCGGCCGGACGTGACGCGGCCAGGCGCATCCTCGCATTGGTGCAGGGACTGACTGCCGACGATCTCGTGCTGTGCCTGATCTCCGGCGGCGGGTCGGCGCTGCTCGCGCTTCCGCCCGAGGGGCTGACGCTCGAAGACAAGCAGGCGGTGAACAAGGCGCTGTTGAAGTCGGGCGCGACGATCTCCGAGATGAACACCGTGCGGAAGCATCTCTCGGCGATCAAGGGCGGCAGGCTCGCCGCCGCGGCGGCGCCGGCCAAGGTGATCGCGCTGATGATCTCCGACGTACCGGGCGACGACCCCTCGATCATCGCCTCGGGTCCGACCGTGCCCGACCCTTCCACCAACAAAGACGCGCTCGGCATTATCGAAAAGTATGGCATCGACGTGCCGAAAGCCGTGCGCGAGCGGCTCCGCACGGCAGACGAGACGCCGAAGCCCGGCGACAAGCGGCTGGCACGCGTCGAGAACGTCATGATCGCCACGCCACAGGCCTCGCTCGAAGCGGCGGCGGACGTCGCCCGCGCGGCGGGCGTCACGCCGGTCATCCTCGGCGATTCCATCGAAGGCGAGTCGCGCGACGTGGCGTTGGTGCATGCCGGCATCGCGCGCCAATGCGCTCTGCGCGGGCAGCCCGAGCAGCCGCCTTGCGTGCTGATCTCGGGCGGCGAGACCACGATCACGCTCAAGGGCAAAGGCAAAGGCGGGCGCAACACCGAATTTCTGCTCGCGCTCGCCATCGCGCTCGACGGCATGAAGGGCATTTATGCCCTTGCTGGGGATACGGACGGCGTGGATGGCAGCGAGGACAATGCCGGCGCGCTGATCTATCCCGATACGCTGGCGCGCGCGGCGAAGGCCGGGATCAACGCCAAGGCGATGCTGGCCGACAACGATCCCTGGACCTTCTTCAAGGCCATCGGCGATCTGCTGATGACCGGGCCGACGCTGACCAATGTCAACGACTTCCGCGCCATCCTGATCGAGAAGGGCTGAGGCCTCGGCCTTACTGTCCCCATACTCTCTTGCTCTCATGGCGGCGAACCGCATCGGAGGCGTCGAATGCAAGAGCAGGACCCGACACTCGGGGGGCTGGTCATTGCCTTCGTCATTCTCTTCGTCGTCTTTCGCGCGCTCGAGCTATTCCGTGCGCGGGAGCGGCGTCTGCCGATCTTGCGGAAAGGCCTTCTGACCGACGGCACCTACTGGCTGTTCACTCCCTTCGTGACAAAGGCGATCACGCGCATCTGCGTCGCCGGAGTCGTCATCCCCTTCGCCCTGATCGTCTACGGCAAGCTCGACCGCGATCTCGTCCTGCAAGGGTTCGGGCCGCTCTCCCGGTTCCCCTTCTGGGCGCAGGCCATCGGAATTCTGCTGATCGGCGATTTCGTGGGCTATTGGATGCACCGTGCCTTCCACGGGCGGCGGCTGTGGCGGTTCCATGCCGTGCATCACTCTTCCGTCGATGTCGATTGGCTCTCGGCGGTGCGGCTGCATCCGGTCAATGACGCGGTGATGCGGGTGGCGGGCACCCTCCCGGTGCTGGCGCTTGGCTTCGCGCCGGTGGCGGTGGCGGGAATCCTGCCGGTGCTGACGCTCATGGCGATCCTCGTGCACGCCAATGTCGATTGGGATTGGGGCCCCTTGCGCGCCCTCATCGCCTCGCCACGCTTCCACCGCTGGCACCACACCGATGAAACGCAGGCGCGCGACAAGAATTTCGCCGGTCTCTTGCCGCTATGGGACATCCTGTTCGGCACCTACTACATGCCAAGGGAGCAACGGCCGAGCAGCTTCGGCACGGCGACCCCAGTGCCCACGGGGCTGA
>JALHTP010000011.1 GCA_022865725.1 Methyloceanibacter sp.
GATCAAGGTGCCGGCGCCATGCTCGGTGAACAGCTCGAGCAGCACCGCATGCGGCACCTTGCCGTTGATGATCACCACGCCCTCGACGCCTTCCGAAATGACGTCGATGCAGCTCTCGATCTTGGGGATCATGCCGCCGGAGATCGTGCCGTCATCGATCAAAGCTTGCGCCTCGGCCGTCGTCAGCGACTTGATCAGCCGGCCATTCTTGTCGAGCACGCCTTCCACATCGGTCAAGAGCAACAGACGCCTTGCCTTCAGGGCGGAGGCCAGCGCCGCGGCGAACGTATCGGCGTTGATGTTGAGGGTCTCGCCGTCAGGCCCGACGCCGATCGGCGCCACCACCGGGATCAGGTCGGAATGGATGATCACGTCGATGATGTGCGGATCGACGGCTGCCGGCTCGCCGACAAAGCCGAGATCGGCGATCTGCTCGATATCCGAGCCGGGCTCGCGCCAGCGCCGCTCGAGCCGCTTGGCCCGCATCAGATTGGCGTCCTTGCCCGAGATACCGACCGCCTTGCCGCCTTGCGTATTGATGGCGGTGACGATCTCCTTGTTGACCGAGCCCGCCAGAACCATCTCGACCACCTCGACGGTCTCGCGGTCGGTGACCCGCAAGCCCCCCTTGAACTCGCTCCTTATATTGAGCCGCTCCAAGAGCGAGCCGATCTGCGGGCCGCCGCCATGCACCACGATAGGGTTCACGCCGGCCTGCTTGATGAGGACGATGTCGCGGGCGAAATCGGCCGCAAGCGCCGGATCGCCCATGGCGTGGCCGCCATATTTCACCACGACGGTCTGCTTGTCGTAGCGCTGCATATAGGGCAGGGCCTCCGACAGCACCTTCGCCTTGGCATGCACCATGGCGAGGATCTCGGCCGCGCCTGGGCTCGCGGTCGCTTTGGGCGCAGCCCGCGCCTTCGACTTTGCCGGGGATGATTTGGCCTTGCTCACTGGGCGCTTATAGCGGCGCTAGGGGCGGCGGTACAAGCATAAGCCCGATCTATTCAGAGCATTCCGGCTCGACTATACGTCGTTCGGTTGCGGATAATGGCGAGAGCGATGCGTCCAAAGCAAGCCGAAGAAGGGAACCCGAAGCCGGCCGGAGACCGCCTGCCGCAGGCGAGATCGGCGCTTCCGGGGCGAGGGGGGTTCGCGCGGATCGTCGCCGCCTTCTGGAACTCCCTGGGCGGCCTTCAGGAAGGGCTCGCCACCGAATCGGCGATCAAGCAGGAGGTTGCCATCGCCTGTCTCCTCCTGCCGGTGTCCTTCTTCATCGCGCGGGATTTGTGGACCTGGGTGGCGCTGGTCGGGAGCCTGCTCTTCGTGCTCTCGATCGAGTTCCTGAACACGGCGATCGAGCGGCTGTGCAACCACATCCAGCCCGACCGGCACGAGGCCATCCGCATCACCAAGGATCTCGCCTCGGCGGGGGTCTTCTTCGCCCTGGCCCTGGGCGCGCTGGTGTGGATCGCGGCGCTGTGGATGCGATTTGCCGCCTGACGGCCGTCAGGTCAGAGAGACGGCCACTGCGGCGCGAAGCTCGGGAATGCCGCCGCCAAAGCGGGAGGAAGTCGTCAGCATTTGCGGATAAGCCGCCGGGTGCTTGGCCAGCGCCGCGGCGGCCTTGGCCTCGACGGCCAAAAGCTCCGAGGCCTTGGGCTTGTCGGCCTTGGTCAGGACCACCTGGTAGGAGACCGCGGCCTCGTCGAGCAGCTTCATGGTCTCCTCGTCGTTGGCCTTGATGCCGTGCCGCGCGTCGATCAGCAAAAACACGCGCTTCAGCTCGCGGCGCCCTCGGAGATACTCGCGGATCAGCCGCGTCCATCCCTTCACCGCTGCCTTGGACGCCCGCGCATAGCCATAGCCCGGCATGTCGACGAGATAGAGCTGACCGTCCTTGCCCAAGGTGAAGAAGTTGAGCTCCCGCGTCCGCCCCGGCGTCACCGAGACGCGCGCCAGGCTCGTCCGCCCCGTAAGCGCATTGATCAGGCTCGACTTGCCGACATTGGAGCGGCCGGCAAAGGCCACTTCAGGCCGTCCGTCCTTTGGCAAATCGTCGATGCTGACCACGCCCTTGACGAAGGTGCACGGTCCCTTGAACAGGGCTTCGCCCTTGGCGATGTCGGCAGCGGTGAATTCAGGACTATCCATTGTCATCGCCGGGCTTGCCTGCTTGCGCGGAGAACGACAAGAGCGGTTGGCGAGCGAGCGTCAGCTCTTGCTGTCGACGTCGGCGTTCTCCGTCTCGTCCGGCTCCGCCGTCTTTTTGTTGGCCTTGGGTTCACCCTTGTCGCCCTTCGGCCCGCCTTTGGCGCGCTTCGCGACTTTGGCGCTTCTCGTCTTATCCTCGCTCTTGGCTTTCGTCTTGTTGCTCTTGAAGCCGAGATTCTCAAAAAGCGGAATCTCCACCCCCTGACGCGCCATGATCACGGATTGCTGGATGACCGACAGCGTGTTGTTCCACGCCCAGTAGATGACGAGGCCGGCCGGAAAAGAGGCGAGCAGGAAGGTGAAGAACACCGGCATCCAGGCGAAAAGCTTCTGCTGCACGGGATCGGGCGGGGCCGGGTTCAGCTTCATCTGCACCCACATGGTGACGCCCATGATGAGCGGCCAAACGCCGATCATAAGGAAATGCGGCGGGTCCCAGGGGACCAGCCCGAACAGATTGAACAGGCTGGTCGGATCGGGCGCCGACAAATCCTTGATCCAGCCGAAGAACGGCGCATGCCGCATCTCGATGGTGACGAACAGCACCTTGTAGAGCGCGAAGAAGATCGGGATCTGCACGAGGATCGGCAGGCAGCCCGAGGCCGGGTTCACCTTCTCCTTTTTGTACAGCTCCATCATCGCCTGCTGCTGCCGCGCGCGGTCCTCGCCGTAGCGCTCCTTGATGCGCTGCATCTCAGGTGCGAGCAGCTTCATCTTGCTCATCGACACGTAGGATTTGTTGGCGAGCGGGAAGAGCACCAGCTTGATGCACAGCGTGACGATGAGGATGGCGAGCCCGAAATTGCCGACGAGCTTGTAGAAGAAGTCGAGCGCGAAGAAGAGCGGCTTGGTCAGGAAATAGAACCAGCCCCAGTCGATCAGCAGGTCGAATTTTGGGATGCCGTATCTTGCCGCGTAGCCGTCGACGAGGTTGACCTCCTTGGCACCGGCAAAGACCTGGCCCTTGGCCTCCCCGGTTCCACCGGCCGGGATCGTCAGTGGGTCCATGAGGTAGTCGGTCTGGAAGCGATCGCGCCCCACGCCCTGCGTGCTGCCGGAGAATGTTGCCTTGAAGCCCTTGCCTTGCTCGGGGATGACGACGGCCGCCCAATATTTGTCGGTGATGCCGAGCCAGCCATGCTGGCTCTTGAAGGTAGCCGGCGGGTTCTCGATGGCCTTCTTGTAGCTGATCTCCTCGAGCCCGCTATCGTCGACGACGCCGATAAGGCCTTCATGCAGGATGTAGAAGCCTTGCACATGCGGCGTCTCGTGGCGCGAAACGAGGCCGTAAGGATGAAGCGTGACGGACCCAGCGCCGGTATTGGCCACCTTGTCGTCGACCGTGAACATATATTTGTCGTCGACCGAGATGGTGCGGGTGAATTTCAGCCCCTTGCTGTTGTCGTAGCTGAGCGTCACCGGCGAGCTTTGCGTGAGCGGGCTTTGCGTCTCGGCCGTCCACATCGTCTTGTCGCCAGGCAGCGCGAGATCCGCGCCCGCGTCTTCGACAAAGCCATGCTCGGCGTAATAGGCGCCCGGCCCGCCCGCCGGAGAGAGCAGCACCACCATGGGGCTCGTGGGCTCGACCGTCTCGCGATAGTCCTTCAGCGTCAGATCGTCGATGCGCCCGCCTTTCAGCGCGATCGAGCCCTTGAGGCTCGGCGTGTCGATGGCGATGCGGGGACTTTGCGCCAGCGCCTCCTCGCGGGTCATCGTGGCGGCGACCGCGACGCCCGGCTGCGGCGCGCCGCCGCCTGAGGACGCCTCGCCGGCGCCTTGCGGCTGCGGCGGTCCCGGCTCGACTTGCTGTGACTGCTCGCCTTCCGGCTTCACCGGCGGCTGATGCGACTTCGGCACGAAGAAATACTGCCAGGCGAACAAGACGCCGATCGACAGGACGATGGCGAAGATGAAGTTGCGATTGTTCTCGTCCATGTCGCTTTCAGCCCATGTCGCTTTCAGCTCAAGGCCCGCGATCGGTCCCTTCGCGGGGTGAGGCATGTCCGGTTTCGGGTGTTCAGCGCTTCTTTGCTGAGGCGGGCTCGTGCACCTTGGCAAGCGCGCGTTGAAGGTCCTTGATCAGCTCGGTGAAGCGCCGTTGTATCGTGCCCTCCCGGGCGATCAAAACATAATCATAGCCTTCCACGGCCAGCGGAGAGCCCGCGAGCCGCACCGCCTCTTTCAGCCGCCGCCGCGCCCGGTTGCGGACGACCGCTCCGCCGAGGCCTTTGGTGGCGGTGAAGCCGAAGCGGGCGAGATGAATCTCCTCGGTCTCGCCGTTGCGCTTTCGCGCCTGGAGCACGAGCGAAGGCGCCACGAACCGGGCGCCGCCCCTTACATGCAGGAATTCCGTGCGTGTCTTGAGACGTCCGATCGCCGTCACCGGTGAGGCGCTGCCGGCTTACGCCGACAAGCGCTTGCGTCCCTTGGCTCTGCGCCGCGCGAGCACCTTCCGGCCGCCCACCGTCGCCATACGCGCGCGAAAGCCGTGGCGCCGCTTGCGGACGAGCCGCGATGGTTGAAAGGTGCGTTTCAAGGGAGCGTCTCCTGGCTCGATCGTACCGAAGCTTGGAGCACCTTAACGCTAGGGCGCTCGCATCGGCAGTCCCGCGGCTTATAGGGTGCGGCAGGCGCTGAAGTCAATGCGTAGCGGGGATATGGGCCGGGCCGGCGGCCCGGAAAGCGCCGCTTTCCGCCTTCACGCCAGCGCGAGAGTTGTGCCTTGCAGCAAAAGTCGGTTAATCATTAGGGGACCCTCCGTTTCAGGCCATCCGCCACGCCTGCCAGCCCCGAAGAATGCGCCATCGCCAATGTGCGACAACAAAGGTCGTTCTGCCTCGCCCCTGGTGAGGATGCATCACAATGGCGCGAAGGCCCGTTCCGCATGGTCCGCACGATGGCCAATTTAGGGATGAGAGTGCCGGGACAAGGAGTGGCTTCGAGCATGAAGACTGCGCCGGAAAACACCAGCGGCGCCGCTTTGTGGCTCAAGCGGCTCTGGCCGCTCCTCGCCCTCATCGCCGCGACGGGATTCGTGCTCGCCATGGGCTGGCAGCGTTATCTGACCGTCGAGGCGCTCGCCGAGAACCGGGAGGCGCTCAGCGCCTACATCGGCGTGAACATGCTGCTCAGCCTTCTCGCCTTCATCGCGATCTACGTCGTCGCTGTGGCGCTGTCGCTGCCGGGCGGCGCCGTGCTCACCATCGCGGGGGGCTTTCTGTTCGGCTGGTTCACAGGCGGGCTTGCCGCCATCCTCGGCGCCACCATCGGCGCCACGATCGTGTTTCTCATCGCGAGAAGCGCGCTCGGCGATGTTCTGGCGGCAAGGGCAGGGCCCTGGCTGTCCCGCTTCCGCCAGGGATTTCAGGAGGATGCCTTCAGCTATCTGCTATTCTTGCGGCTCGTTCCGATTTTTCCGTTTTGGCTGGTCAATTTGGCGCCTGGACTGCTCGGCGTGAGTTTCGGGACCTATGTCCTCACCACCTTCCTTGGCATTATTCCGGGAACTTTTGCCTATTCGCTGGCCGGCAATGGCCTCGATAGTGTTATCGAGGCGCAGCAAGCAGCGCACCAATCCTGCCTTGCCAAGATGGGACCGGGAGGCCAAGAGTCTTGCTCGTACGCGCTCGATCCGGGGGCGCTTTTGACACCGGAGATGATTGCCGGGCTCGTGGCGCTGGGGCTCGTGGCGCTCGTTCCGATGGCGGTCAAGCTGTTCAGGCGCACGCGCGCCTGATGCGTGTGGCGATGGGGGATTAGGCGAATATGGAAGAGGTGCTGAAGCCCGACCTCTGCGTCATCGGCGCGGGCTCAGGGGGCCTGTCCGTCGCGGCGGCGGCGGCCCAATTCGGCGTACCCGTGGTGCTCATCGAAAAGGGGCGCATGGGCGGGGACTGCCTCAATTATGGCTGCGTCCCGTCCAAGGCGCTGCTGGCCGCGGGCAAGCGCGCCGAGGCGGTGCGCACCGCCTCCACCTTCGGCATCGACGTGATCGAGGCCCAGATCGACCATCGCGGCGTGCATGACCATGTGCATGGCGTCATCGCGGCCATAGCGCCGAACGACTCCATCGAGCGCATGACGGGCTTGGGCGTGCGCGTGGTCCAGGCGCAGGCGAACTTTCTCGACAAATTCACGGTGGAGGCGGGCCGCGTGCTGGTCCGCGCCCGGAGATTCGTCATCGCCACCGGCTCCATCCCCTCCATTCCCCCGATCCCGGGGCTCGACGAGGTGCCTTATTTCACCAACGAGACGATCTTCGACGTGAGCGAGCGGATCCAGCATCTCGTCGTGATCGGCGGCGGCCCGGTCGGGCTCGAGCTCGCGCAGGCGCATCGCATGCTCGGCTCCCATGTCAGCGTGTTCGAGATCGAGGGCTTTCTCCCCCGCGAGGACCCGGAAGCCGCCGCCGTCCTGATCAAGCGGCTGGGCGACAACCAGGTCATGCTGCATCCCGACACGCGGGTGGAGCGCGTGGAGAAATCGGTGCAGGGCATCGCCGTGCATTTCACCGAGAACAGCGAGCCCACGATCCTGAAAGGCACCCATCTCCTCGTCGCCACCGGCCGCAAGCCGAACGTCAAGTCGCTCAGCCTCGAGCGCGCCGGCATCGCCTATAGCGACGAGGGCATCAAGGTCAACGAGCAGCTCAAGACCACGAACCGCCGCGTCTACGCCATCGGCGACGTGATCGGCGGGCCGGCCTTCACCCATCTCGCCAATTATCACGCGGGCATCGTCATCAGGAACGCGCTGTTCCGGCTGAAGCCCGACGTGAGCGCGGGCATCATCCCGCGCGTCGTCTATACCAACCCCGAGCTTGCCCAGATCGGCCTGACCGAGGCCGAGGCGCGCAAGCGCTATCGCCGTATCCGCATCTATCGCTGGCCTTATGCCGACAACGACCGAGCCCAATGCGAGCGCGAGACGGAAGGATTTATCAAGGTCATCACCCGGCCCGACGGCACCATTCTCGGCTGCACCATTGTCGGCGCCGAGGCCGGCGAGCTGCTTCAGATCTGGGTGGTCGCCATGGCGCGGGATATCAAGCTCGGCGACCTCACCTCGCTGGTGCTGCCTTATCCGACCTTTTCCGAGCTCTCCAAGCGTGTGGCGTATACCTATTATTCGCCCACTTTGACGAAGGGCTGGCTCCGTAGCATCATTGGCTTCCTGCGTCGTTTAGGATAGCGGCAGGAGCGGCGAGCCGCGATGTCTCGAGTTTCAGAGTGGTGCCGGTGAAGGACGAGGCTTCGGACGCAGCTTCGGAGAACGGACGACCGTCCCGCTATTTGCCGGGACTGTCGGCCAAGTTGCTGTTGCTCACCATCCTGTTCGTCATGCTGGCCGAGGTGCTCGTGTTCGTGCCCTCGATCTCCAATTTCCGCCGGCAATGGCTGAC
>JALHTP010000105.1 GCA_022865725.1 Methyloceanibacter sp.
CGAGCCTAATGGCTCAAGGTGGGCAACGCCTGCCCTCCTACTTCAACATCAATCGGGACATTCCCGATTTTGCGAGTTAACTTGTCAATACCCCAATACGTCCGGATATGATTTTCGGAAAGGACACGTCCTGCCCGCCGCGCAAGAGCTGGTGCGTCTCCTAGCCGGCAGACCGGCGGCGAGAAGGCGCTTTTCCAGCGAGCTGGCAAGCTGTTAGGCTGCTCTCCACAGCTGTTAGTGCGAGATAATAGCCGCGATGGCCTCGATCCTCGATAAATGCGTTGGCGTTCCGCGGAAGGAGTTCGCTCCCGGAACCATTCTCCTGTCCGAGGGCGAGACATCCGGGCGGCTCTACATCCTGGCTGAAGGTAGCGTCGAAGTGCTGCGCGGCGATACGCAGGTCGCCGTGATCGGCGAGGCCGGATCGGTGTTCGGCGAGATGTCGGTGCTGCTCAACCGGCCGCATACGGCAACCGTCAGGGCCACGTCGCCGGTCGACGTCTTTGTGTTCGACGACGCCGCGAGCTTTCTCAAGTCTAATCCCGAGATTGCGTTCTTTCTCGGCAGGCTGCTAGCCGAGCGCCTCAACGCGGCGACCACCTATCTCGTCGATCTCAAGCGGCAGTTCGAAGGACACAGCAATCATTTCGGCATGGTGGGCGAGGTGCTGGAGAGCTTGATCCACCAGCAGCACGAGGACTTCACGCTTGGCCCGGAACGCGAGGCCGATCCTCGGCTTTGAGCCAGCTGGGCAGGGATTGCAGCTTCGGCACCGGCCGCTCGAGCGCGGCGCCAAGCCGCACGAACTGATTGCCCGCAGAGGAAAACCACAGCGCCTCGTCAGCCTCGGTATCGATGATGATATGCGCCGGGGGCGCGCCGAATTGCTGCCCGGCATTGAACACCCAGGTCGGCCCGATGCGATCGACCCACGAGCCGTCCTTGACGAAAGGCGATTGATGCACATGGCCGGACAACACGATGTCGGGCCGGTATTGCTCGATCCACTCCCTGAGCTCCACATCGCCAAAAGATCTATTGCCGCCCCAGCTGGTCGGCGACCTGGCCGGCGGCGCGTGATGGATCCAGATCCAACGCTTCTCCCGCTTGGCCGCCGCCGCAGCCAGTTGCGCGGCGATGCCGGCCTTGACGATCGGTCCGTCCCACCAGGGGCAGGCGGTGAAGAGCGTGCCATCGATGACGATGGACTCTCCGTCGGAGAGGACGCCTTCGTGTGGCGATCCTGAAAGCCATTTCGCGAATTTCTCGCCGGCATCGTTCTTCGCGTCGAGGTCATGATTGCCCGAGCAGATCAGCACACGCGTCTTGGCGCAGAGGCGGCTGAAATATTTGCGCACCACGACGCTCTGCGCGCGCCCGTCGACGATCGAGGCGAGATCGAGATGATCGCCCGCCAGCACCACCACGTCGAAATCGGCGGCGATGTCGAGGACCCAGTCGAACTGCGGCAGCGAATAATGGAGGTCGGCTACCAGGAGGAGTCGCATGACCGATACGCCCAAGGCGGGGAGGGGAGCTTACTGCTTTGCGGCGCCCACAATCGCTCATCGTCGCAGCTTTGTCAGCCGGAAGCGTAGAGGTGTGTGTACCGAAAACCTCATCCGCATTTGATCGGCTGAAGGAATCACCTAATTTCAGAGCATAATGTTTGCACTGCTCTGCTTCGTCCTGGCCGTCTTGTCCTCGCCATTCAAGTCGAAGAGCCGGCTTGAAGCGGAGAATGCCGGCACTCCGACATCAGTTGATCGTTTTGCGGCGTAAGGTGCGTGGCCGCCCCCGGCTTACGAACAACGATCGCTGGTTCTTGGTCCAGCTGTATCGGGAGGGAACCCATCATCATGATGGATATCACTCTCGCATGCTCACGTAAACAGAAATAAATGATTTACGAAGCGTGAATTCGCGTATATCATTTATCTGGGCGCTGGTAGTAGGGAGAACAGAAATGGCCAAAATCCTCATCAAAACGCGCTTGCCCCGTGAAGCGTGGGCTTTCGCTGCCGTCGTGACGCTTGTCTCGATGGTGTCCTCTTATATTCAAGGACCTGCGGGTCCCGATCAG
>JALHTP010000106.1 GCA_022865725.1 Methyloceanibacter sp.
ACCGTATTGAGCACGCTGGCAAGGGCGTCCGAGCTCAGGCCGAGCAGCCGTGCTTGGTCCTGGTCGATTTGGATGCGCACCTCGCGCGCGGGTTCGATCCAATCGAAGTTCACGTTCTTTGCGCTGTGGCTCGTGGCCACCACCTGCGCGAGTTTAAGGGCAATTTCCCGGACCTGGGCGAGGTCGGGGCCGCTCACGCGGTATTGCACCGGCCATCCGACCGGTGGTCCAAGCTCGAGGGGATAGACGCGCGCCACGACGGCGGGGAATTCTTCGGCCATGACCTTTTCGAGCTTGACCTTGAGTCTTTGGCGCGACGCCACGTCTTTCGCCACGACCACGGCCTGACCGAAGAAATCGTTCGGCAGTTGAACATCGAGAGGGAGGTAAAACCGGATGGCGCCTTGGCCGACATAGGTGCTCCAGCGCGCCACGTCAGGGTCACCCTCAAGGACGGCGTCGAAGCGCTCCGCCATTGTCTTAGTCGCGTGGATCGAGGCATTTTGCGGCAAGGTCAGATCGACCAGAAGCTCAGGTCGGTCCGAAGACGGAAAAAACTGATTGGGAATCAGCGGAACTGCAAACATCGAGGCAACGAACAGCGCCAATGCAAGAGGGATCGTGAGCCATCGTGCGCGAATTGCGCCCGTAAGCAGGCTCCGATAGGCCTTCAGAAGAAATCCTTCCTTTGTCTCCGTCGACTTTGGTGGCGCCAGGATGAGCACGCCAAGCAGCGGCGCAAAGATTACCGCCACAAACCAAGACACGATAAGGGCGATCGCGACCACGGCGAAGAGCGAGAAAGTGTACTCACCCGCTGAGCTGGCTGCGAAACCGACGGGAACGAACCCGGCAATGGTGACAAGCGTGCCGGCCAGCATGGCAACAGCATAGGTTCGGAAGGCGAACGTTGCCGCATCGACGATATTATCGCCTTGCGCAAGCCTGCTGAGAGTTGCGTCGGTCGTGGTCATCGCATCGTCGACGAGCAATGCAAGCGCGATGATGAGCGCGCCGAGCGATATCCGCTGCATATCGATGCCAGTCAGCTCCATGAGGGAAAAGACGATGGCGAGCGTGAGCGGAATGGCGAGCGCAATGACCAAGCCGGGGCGAATGCCGAGGCTGATGAAACTAACCACGAGAATGATTGCTACCGCTTGCCACAGGGAGGTCATGAAGTCGGCGATGGCATGTTCGACCGTAACCGCCTGATCCGCAACCAGGATGGGCTGAACTCCCACCGGCAAATTGCCGGTGATCTTTGTCATGGCGTTGGTGATGTTGTCGCCGAGCGCGAGAATATCGCCGCCCTCGCGCATGGCGATGGCAAGGCCGATCGCCGGCTTGCCATTCACTCTGAACTGCGGCTGGGGAGGATCGACGAAGCCACGGTGGATTTGCGCGATATCGCTGAGGCGAAGCATGCGGCCGCCGACGGCAAAGTTTACGCCGGCGATGTCTTGCTCGGACTGAAAAGTACCTGAAACTCTCACCGACACGGATTCATTGCCCGTCTGAATCACGCCGGCCGGTCTCACGATATTCTGCGCCTGCAGAGCGGCGATCAAAGAACCCCGGTCCATTCCGAGAGTAGCGAGCTCGCGCATCGAGAACTCGATGAAGATCTGTTCGTCCTGAGCACCTAAGATATCGATTTTGGCAACATCGGGCAGGCCGAGCAATTGAGAGCGAACGTCCTCGACGTAGTCGCGAAGCTCACGC
>JALHTP010000107.1 GCA_022865725.1 Methyloceanibacter sp.
GCCCCGTTCACGAGCGTGACGTTGTCGCCGAGCTCGCAGTCGTGAGCGATGTGGCACCCGATCATCAAGAAGCAGTTGGCGCCCACCTTGGTCGCCATGTGTCCGCTTGCGGTCCCGGGATGGATGGTGACGTGCTCGCGGATCAGCGTGTTGGGGCCGATGGTCAGGGTGCTTGGCTCGTCGTGAAACTTAATGTCCTGGGGCGCATGGCCCAGCGCGGCGAAGGGAAACAGGCGGCAGCCGGCGCCGACACTGGTGCGGCCCATGATGGCGACATGGGATTGGACGATGACACCGTCGCCAAGCTCCACGTGAGGGCCGATCACGCAAAAGGGGCCGATCTCTACGCTCGTCCCAAGTTTCGCGCTTGGATCGACCAGGGCGGTCGCATGAACCTTGACCATGATCGCCCTGGCTAAGTCTCGACGATCACGGCGCTGACCTCGGCTTCGGCGACGAGGTTGCCGTCGACATGCGCCTGAGCGCGGAAGCGCCAGACGCGACCGCGGTTGCGCATCTTTTGAACGTGGTAGTAGACGGTGTCGCCGGGCACCACCGGACGGCGGAACCGGGCTTTGTCGATGGCCATGAAATAGACGAGCGGCGGTTCCTTGAACTCCTCGATATGGCGCATGCAAAGAGCGCCGGCGGTTTGCGCCATGCCTTCGATGAGGAGCACGCCGGGCATGACGGGATTGCCGGGAAAGTGTCCCTGGAAATAAGGTTCGTTGGCGGTCACGTTCTTGATGCCCGTGGCGGAGCGATCCCCATCCATGTCGACGATGCGGTCGACCATGAGAAAGGGATAGCGATGCGGCAGAAGCTTCAGGATATCGGTGATCTCCGCCTTCCCGAGCTTCGACTTCACTCCGCTCTCATTCATAAACAATCGCTCCTTGGACACGCGGGCGGGCATGGCTAATCCCCGCTCCCGCTTCCACCGTCGCCCTGATCAAGCTTCAAATCCTTGCGTTCGGCAAGCCTTTGCAACAGCGTTATCTCCCGGAACCAGAGACGCACGGGCTTGGCTGGGGTGCCTCCCCATCTGACGCCCGGCGGCACGTCGCCCCGCACATTACTGGTCGCCGCGATCTGCGCGCCGGCGCCGATCTTGACGTGGCCCAAGACGCCGACCTGGCCGCCGAGAGCTACGAAATCGCCGAGTTCCGCGCTCCCCGAAATACCGGTTTGAGCAACGATGATGCAATGCCTTCCAATCACCACGTTGTGCCCGATTTGGACGAGATTATCAATTTTCGTGCCCTCCCCGATCACCGTGTCGCGCAAGGCCCCCCGGTCGACCGTGGAGTTGGCGCCGATTTCGACCCCGTCCTGGATGATGACGCGGCCGATTTGCGGCACTTTCAGGTGGCCGGCCTTGCCCATGGCGAAGCCGAATCCGTCCTGGCCGATGGCGACGCCGGCATGGATGGTCACATGGTTACCCAGAAGGGCATGAGTGACCGAGGCGTTCGGTCCAATATAGCAATCCCGCCCGATATGCACGCGATAGCCGATGACGCTCCCTGCCGCAATCGTCGTGCCCCGCCCGATCCGCGCCTCGGGTCCGATAACCGCCCCCGTCTCCACGGTCGCGCCGGGCTCGAGCGTTGCGCTCGGGTGGATTGAAGCGGAACGGTCCAGGCCGGTTCCGAGCGCGGCCTTGGGCTGCAGCGCATCGGGATAGAACAGGAGAAGGGCTCGCGCGAACGCCGGATAGGGTTCCGGCGTGACGAGGCATGTTGTGCCGGCCGGCGCTTGGCTGGCGAATTTCGGAGCGACGAGGCAGGCGCTTGCGCCCGTGGCGGCCAAGAGCGGGAGATATTTCCGATTGTCGAGAAAGGAGAGGTCGCCCTCGGCCGCGCCATCGAGAGGCCGTACATCCTTGAGCGCAAGGCTAAGATCGGCGCCGTCGGCCGTCTTGGCGTTAGCGGCGGCGGCGACGGTGCCCAAGGAAAAGGGTCCGGCACGCTCGAAGAAACCGGGATGTTCCATCAAATTCTCAGCGGCACGGGGCGCGACATGGGCCATGACGCAAAGCCATAACGGGAAATCGCTTCCTTTAGAAGTTTGTTGAAGCGCCGAAGCGGAAGACCTCGGTCTTGTCGAAGTTGGCCTTGAGCAGGGCCTGCGCAATATCGGCGCGGAGGGGACCAAGGGGCGACTGCCAGATGATGCTGAATCCCGTCGACAGGCGCACTTGCGAGCTGTCGAAGATGAAGCTTCCTTCCTGGTTGACAGCGTTGATGGCAAGCTGGCCCGGCTCCCACAGCGAGCCCGCGTCAATGAAAACCGCGCCCTGCATCCCAAGGCTGTCGGGGATGTACGGGAAGGGGAAGCGTACCTCCGCTGTGGTCGCCCAGAAAAGCTGACCGCCGAGCGAATCCTGGGTGCAGTTGGAAATCTCCTTCCCGGTGGTCGGGTTTTCACACGCGTCGCGCGGGCCGTAGCCGGCACGCTCGAATCCGCGAATCGTCTCGCCGCCCTTGAAGAACAAGTCGGTCAAGCGGACATCCTCACCCCCCCAACCCTCGATGGCGCCCCCCTGCGCCCTGCCGACCAAGGTGATCTTATTGGTGATCGGATAGTAGCCACGGACATCGGCAACGGAACGGATGTAGTTTACATCGCCGCCGAGGCCTGCCAGGTCCTGCGAGAACGAAGCGAATATGCCGCTGGTCGGAGAGTTCGCTAGGTTTCTTGTGTCGTATGCGACCGTGTAGCCAATGCTCGAGACGTCGACGGTGCCTTCGGACTCCTTTACGGCGAGAGATGCGTTGTTCGACACATCGTAGATGTCTTCCCGCGCGAACCTATAGCGCAAGCCCATTTGGGTGTTTTCGGCGATGGGAAAGCCGAGCCGGAGATTGCCTCCATCAGTGGACTGGCTGAACGAGGACGAGTCTTGCAAGTCCACTTGTTTGTGGAAAAGGTCGAAGCCAGCGGCGAGATTGCGATCGAGAAAATATGGCTCGGTAAAGCTGAAATCCACCTGGGCGCGGTCAATGCTTCCCGAGAAGCCGAGCCTGACATACTGGCCTTTGCCCATCAGGTTGCGCTCGGTGA
>JALHTP010000108.1 GCA_022865725.1 Methyloceanibacter sp.
CATCGCCGTCACTGGTTCGGCAGATGGCGGGCCAAGGCCTGGAGTACGGCCATGCGCACCGCCACGCCCATCTCGACCTGCTCGCGGATCACGCTTTGGGCGCCGTCGGCGACGTTGGAGTCGATCTCGACGCCGCGATTCATCGGCCCCGGATGCATGATCAGAGCGTCGGGCTTGGCGCGGGCGAGCTTGTCGTAGTCGAGGCCGAAGAAGTGGAAATATTCGCGCTGGCTCGGGATCAGGCTCGAGGTCATGCGCTCGCGCTGGAGCCGCAGCATCATGACGATGTCGGCGTCTTCCAAGCCTTGCCACATCGAGGTGTAGACTTCGACGCCCAGCCGCTCGATGCCCGCCGCCAGCAACGTCGAAGGCGCCACGACGCGGACCCGGGCGCCGAGCGCGTTGAGCAGCAGGATGTTGGATCGCGCGACCCGGGAATGCAGGATATCGCCGCAGATCGCTACGATGAGGCCCTCGATGCGGCCCTTGTGGCGGCGGATGGTGAGCGCATCGAGGAGCGCCTGCGTCGGGTGCTCGTGGCTTCCGTCGCCGGCATTGATCACCGAGCAATCGACCTTTTGCGACAGGAGTTCGACCGCGCCCGCCGCATGATGGCGCACCACGAGGATGTCGGGGCGCATGGCGTTCAGCGTCACCGCCGTGTCGATCAGGGTTTCGCCCTTCTGGACGGAGGAGGTCCCCACCGCCATGTTCATCACGTCGGCGCCGAGCCGCTTGCCGGCAAGCTCGAAGGAGCTCTGGGTCCTGGTCGAGGCCTCGAAGAAAAGATTGATCAGCGTCCGGCCGCGGAGATCGTCGCGCTTCTTGGCGATTTGCCGGCTGAGCTTTGCGGCCTCTTCGGAAAGGTCGAGCAGCGCCGTGATCTCGGCGCGCGAAAGGCCTTCGATTCCAAGAAGATGGCGGTGAGGAAAAGGAACGTTCGAGGCTTCGGCGGCTAATGTCATCAAAGGGAACTGTATAAGCCTCGACGCGCGACGCGGCAAGCGGGGCACGCAACTAAGGTAAGCTCGGCGTAACGCGCCTTTGGGAGCTTGCCGCCCATGACCAATCGTCGCCGGCTCAAGACGACGAGGTCGCCTCCAGGGGCAGGGCGCAGGCGCGGAAGGCCGCGCTTCTTGCTTGCCAGCGCGCCCGGAATATCAATAACTTACCGGTTTACGGCTTGCGGCGAATCAACGAGACTCGCGCGACCGGCGAGACGGAAGCCGGCATGGGTCGGTCAGGCGGAGGCTGCGCCATGATGAGCTTACCTTTTCTCCTGTTTGCCTGCGGGCTTGGCGCGGCTTGGCTCCGGCAGCGCGGGGCGGCGATGGGCTTTTGGGTCGCAGGTCTCGTGGTGCTGCTCGTGCTATTCCGCATCCATATGAACGACGTTCTGAACATCGCGCTCTGAGTTAGGGGGAAGCGTGCCAGGCGACCTGTCGAGGCTCCTCAATGCCTTGGGGCTGATTGCCGTCGACACGGTGCTCGCGCTCGCCTTTATCGATCAGCTCTGGTTTCGCGACCTGCCATGCCCCGTGTGCATCCTGCAACGGGCGGCCTTCACCGCCGCCGGATTCGGGCTTGCGCTCAATCTCCTGTTCGGCCCGAGGCCGAGCGGTTATGGACTGACGATCGTGGGCGCGGCCGTCGGCGCGGCAATCTCGATGCGCCAAATCCTCACCCACATCGTCCCTGGCAGCGGCTCTTACGGCAACGAGATTTTCGGGATGCATCTCTATAGCTGGGCCTTCATCGCCTTTGCGCTCATGATTGTCGGCTGCGGCCTGCTCCTGCTCGACGACCGGCAATTCGCCCGCTCCGAGCCGCGGTCCAATCGCTTGAGCGTGCTGCCGCTC